>NZ_SULK01000002.1:260937-328731 GCF_007115085.1 Clostridium sp. HBUAS56017
GGAACAATAGATGATAAGTCATTCAACCAAGGAAGCTGGGAAGGAATTTTAAAAGCAAAAGATGAATTTGGTATCACAGAAAAATATCTTCAACCAGATGGTCAAACTTTAGCAGATTATACTTCAAAAATTAAGGATTTGTATGATGGAGGCTTTAAATTTATAGTGGCACCTGGCTTTAAGTTTGAGCAAGCAATATTTGAATCTCAAGATAAGTATAAAGATGCTAAATTTATAATAATAGATGGATCTCCTAACAATGGATTAGAAGGAGATAAAAAGCAAGCAAAAGTTGGCGATAATACAGTTGCTGTATTCTTCGCAGAGCAAGAGTCAGGCTTTATGGCTGGTGTAGCTGCTGCAGTAGAATTAAAAGATGGAGATTTAGGATTTGTTGGTGGAATGGAAATCCCTGCTGTTCAAAAGTTTAACTGGGGATTCCAACAAGGAGTTAAATATGCTAATGAAAAATTAGGAACAAAGGTTAGTTTAAAAGCTGAAAACATAGTTTACCAAGGTACATTTAATAGTGCTGATGCTGGTCAACAAATTGCAGCTACAATGTATAGCAGAGGAGTTAAAGCTATATTTACAGCTGCAGGTGGTACTGGTACAGGTGTAATTACTGAAGCTAAGACTAGAGCTAAAAAAGGTGAAAAAGTTTGGGCTATTGGTGTAGATACTGATCAATATGATGAAGGTATTTATGAAAATGGTAAATCAGCAGTATTAACTTCAGCAATGAAGAAAATTGACAATACAACTTACAAGTTAATTAAGGATGAATTAGATGGTAATTTCCCTGGTGGGCAAACTCTTACTTTAGATGCTAAGACTGATAGTGTTGGTATACCTGATAAGAATCCAAACTTAAGTGAAGCAACTACAAAAACTTGTAAAGATGTATTTGAAAAAATTAAAAGCGGTGAAATTAAAGTTTCAAATGAACAAGGTAATTTAATTAAGTAGTTATTTAGGAAGAGTACAAAAAAGGCGGTTCTTCCGTCTTTTTTTGTATAAAACATTTAAATCGTAATTTAAGTTAAGATGGAGGATATAGAATGGAATATGTAGTTGAAATGTTAAACATTCGAAAAGAGTTTCCAGGCATAGTAGCAAATGATAATATTACTTTGCAACTTAAAAAGGGTGAAATTCATGCTCTTCTTGGAGAAAATGGAGCTGGAAAGTCAACTCTTATGAGTGTTTTATTTGGTATGTATCAACCAGAGGGCGGAGTTATAAAGGTTAGAGGTAAAGAGGTCAAAATTAGTAACCCAAATATAGCAAATGATTTAGGAATTGGAATGGTGCATCAACATTTTAAACTAGTTGAAAATTTCACTGTAACAGAAAACATTATTTTAGGTAGTGAATCTAAGCGATTTGGCTTATTTATCGACATAAAAGGTGCAGCAAAAAAGATTGAAGATTTATCTAAAAAGTATGGACTAAATGTTGATCCTTATGCAAAAATTGAAGAAATTAGTGTAGGGATGCAACAGAGGGTTGAAATATTAAAAATGTTATATCGTAATGCGGAAGTTTTAATATTTGACGAACCAACAGCAGTGCTTACACCACAAGAAATCGAAGAATTAATTGACATTTGGAAAACCTTGGTTAAGGAAGGGAAGTCAATAATAATTATTACCCATAAATTAAAAGAAATTAAAGCTGCAGCAGATAGGTGTTCTGTTATAAGAAGAGGACGATACATAGGAACAGTTAATGTTAAAGAAACTTCTGAGGCTGAGATGGCAAAAATGATGGTAGGACGTGAAGTATCATTTAAAGTAGAAAAATCACCATATGAACCAGGTGAAGTTTTAGCTAAAATTGAACATTTAAATGTTAAAAATAATAAAAAGGTTCTAGGAGTAAAGGATTTGTCCTTAGAAATAAGGTCAGGAGAAATTCTTGGAATAGCGGGAGTTGAGGGTAACGGACAAACTGAACTTGTGGAAGCTATTACTGGACTTAGAAAAATTGAATCAGGTAAAATAGATTTAAAAGGTAATGACATAAGTAACTTAAGTATAAGAGGCAGAATAGAAAGTGGTATTGCACATATACCTGAAGATCGTCAAAAAAGAGGATTAGTGCTTGACTATACAATTGAAGAAAATATGGTTTTGCAAAAATATATGAAAGAGCCTTTTTCAAATAAGTTAGGTTTGTTAAATAAAGGTGAGATAAGAAAGTATGCCAATAAAATAATTGAAGATTTTGATGTAAGATCAGGAGAAGGTGCTATATCACCAGCTAAAACATTGTCTGGTGGAAACCAACAAAAAGCCATTATAGGACGTGAAATTGAACTTCAACCAGAACTTCTAATAGCAGTCCAACCTACTAGAGGGCTAGATGTTGGATCAATAGAATATATTCATAAAAGATTGGTTGAGCAAAGGGATAAGGGAAAAGGAGTTCTTTTAATTTCTTTAGAACTTGATGAGATATTAAACTTATCTGATAAGATTGCTGTTATTAATAATGGTGAATTAATTGGAATAGTAAATGCCGATGAAACTGATGAAAAAGAGATTGGTTTAATGATGGCAGGAGTTAAAAAGGAGGATAACAATAATGAAGAATAATTCATTAAAATCAGTTCTTGCAGTTATTCTAGGACTAATAGCAGGAGCACTTTTAATGGTTGCAATGGGACATAATCCAATTGAAGGTTACATATATTTAACTCAAGGCGGACTTATGACTACAGAGAGAATAGCAAATACCATTGCAACATCTACACCTCTTATACTTACTGGTTTATCACTTGCTTTTGCATTTAGAACTGGGCTATTTAATATAGGGGCTCCAGGACAGATGCTATTTGGTGGATTTTGCGCAACTGCTGTGGCTTTAACATTCACTAATTTGCCAAGACCAATTTTACTATTATTTATTGTATTATCAGGATTAATAGGTGGAGCTTTATGTGCGGCATTAGTTGGTTTATTAAAGGCAAAGTTTAATGTTCATGAAGTTGTTGGATCAATAATGCTAAACTGGATAATTTACTGGATTGTTTATTATGTTATACCAGCATATTTCAAAGCTGATTCTATAGAAACAGAATCTAGACAAATTACTGATGTTGCATCACTTAAGACTCCATGGCTTACTCAATTATTTAATGGATCATTTATAAATTATGGTATACTTATTGCTATAATAGCAGTTGTATTAGTATGGTTTATTTTAGATAAAACAGTGTTGGGATATCAATTAAAAGCAGTAGGGTTTAATAAATTTTCTGCAGAGTATGCAGGTATTTCAGTGAATAAAAATATTATTGTTTCTATGGGAATCGCTGGAGCATTATCAGGGCTTGCAGGAGTGGCTCAATATGTAGGTAATGCAACTTGTATTCAAATAGGTGTTATGCCAGATCAAGGATTTGATGGGATTGCTGTTGCGCTTCTTGGAGGAAGTTCTCCATTTGGAGTATTGATTGCTGCATTATTCTTTGGCCTTTTATATGCAGGAAAAGGATTTATGACAACAATGGCAAGTATACCTCCTGAAATAGCAGATACAATTATGGCAACAATTATATATTTTGCAGCTACAAGTATGATTATGGATAAGGTAATAAGAAAATTTAAAAAACGAAAAAAAGAAGTTCATATAGATGTAAAGGAGGAGAAGTAGTATGTTAGATACTTTACAACAAATTTTTCCTTATGCAATAGCATATACTGTACCTCTTTTATTAACAGCACTTGGAGCTGTTTTCTGTGAAAGAAGTGGAGTAGTAAACGTTGGGCTAGATGGGTTAATGATTTGTGGTTCTTTCGTAGGAGCTTATGTTATAATAACTTTACAAAAACAAGGCAATGATTATGCTTTATGGATTGGATTATTTGCAGCAATTGTTGCAGGAATTATATTTTCACTATTACATGCATTTGCTAGTGTAACTTTAAATGCAAATCAAGTTATAAGTGGTACAGCAATAAATATGATAGCTGGAGCTTTGACTGTTTACTTAGCAAGAAATATTACAGGTAGTGGAAATATTAGAATAATGCTTGGGTTTATACCACAAGAAATACCTGTACTTTCAAGCATTCCTGTAATAGGACCGTTATTTTTCACAAAAACATATGCGACTACTTGGTTAGCCTTAATAATTCTAGTTATGAGTGTAATTATATTAAATAGAACAAGTTTTGGATTAAGACTTAAATCATGCGGTGAGCATCCACAAGCAGCAGATGCAGCAGGAATTAATGTTTATAGAATGAGATATATTGGAGTTATGATATCTGGTGCTTTAGCATCTCTTGCTGGAGCAGTTATTATAGTGACTTATGGTGGGGAATTTACTGGATCTGTATCTGGATTAGGATTCTTAGCATTAGCAGCTTTAATATTTGGCCAATGGAAACCATTAGGTGTATTAGGTGCAACACTATTTTTTGGGTTTGCATCAACAATTGCAAATATTTCACAAGTAATGCCATCATTAGCTTCAGTGCCACCAGTTTTTTTGAAGATTTTCCCTTATGTAGCTACTTTAGTGGTTCTTGTGTTCTTCTCAAAAAGAACTCGTGCACCAAAAGCTTCAGGAGAACCTTTTGAAAGTGGAAAAAGATAAGTAATAATCATTTTACAATAAAGACTGTGTTTAAGGAAATTTGAATTTCTTTTAACACAGTCTTTATTAATTATTTTATAAACTTATAGTATTTGCCTATAATAACAGCTTTAGAATTATAACTATGTCCTATTTCCTTGGTTTTAATAACAGGAATATTAGGATTGTCAATAATACTTAAAATTAGATTTTCTACTTTAGAATCTGTTAGAATATTTTCAAGTTCAGTAAAAGATCCTAGAAGCACACCGCTACACAGTTCAAAGACTCCAAGATGCTTATAATGAGTAAGCATAGTTCTTATCTTGTTTTCATCTCCACTTAAACTTTCAATTAAAACAATCTTGTTTTTAAAGTCAGGCATGAATTTAGTGCCTGCTAGTTTTAGTGTGCAGCGTAAGTTGCCCCCTATAAGAATACCCGACATATTTGAACCTTGAAGCCATTTGTAACTAAAATTTAAAAAAGCTTCAGAAATATTATTTATGTAATCATAGAAGTTTTGAAAAGAATTATTAGTTTGGTCAAGAACTATATTTTTTATTTGATATAGATAGCTTTTCTTTTGAACCTGAGAATATATACTATTAATGAAAACTGATAAATCGCTATACCCAAAAAAAGGTTTATCAAAATCTTTTATAGTATCAAAATCTATGTATTGAAGAATTTCGTTTGCTAAATCTCCTCCTGAAACATCAAAAATTCCTTGAATTTTTGGATCTTTATATAGTTTCATTAGTTCGCTCGCGCGATCTATACCGGAGTAATTAGAGTTAGATATGTCTTTATAAATTATATCTGATTTTATAACTTTTATATTCATATTTGTCAAAAGCTTTTCTAAGTTCTTGATTATCTCTATTTGCTTATTTGGTAAACCATTAGATAAGCTTATTAAGGCAACACATTCCATATTGTTTTGTCTCCTTTTATTATTTTATATTTATAATATTATATTTTTATAAAATAATAAAGCTAAATTCCAACTAAGAAATTCGTTGGAATTTAGCTTTATATATGTAACTTACATGTAATTTATAAAATATTTTCTAATAGTTCATCAGCTTCTATGTGAGAAATATCCTTCACCAAACTAATTTCTTCTATTAGAACTTTTTTTGTGGTATTGAGCATTTGATTTTCGCTAGAGTTTAGTGAATGTTGTCTCTTTATCAGAGAGAGATTAAGAAAAACCTCAATGTAGTCTTTTAAAGAACCAGATTTTACTTTTAGTGAGTTAGTAGCAAATCTATCTTTACAATTAGCTGATTTTGATTCACAATCAGTAACTTCAAGTCTTTTTACATTATTCAATAAACTGTCTAAAGTGGTTGCATCACTAATTAACCTTATGTTAGAGGTTTCAATACGACTACAAGGTAAAGTAAGTTTTAGAGAATTATTTAGTAAATGTATGCTATAGAATTTTTGAGTTTTACCATGAAATTCTTTTTCTTCAATTATATCTACAATACCTACTCCTTGATTTGGATAAACTATTCTATCGCCTGGTTTTAACAAATTAAGCACCTCCAAAGTGTTCATATTAATAGTATACCACATTTTTTGTGAAATAGCCAAAATTATTTATTTTATCATACATATAACACCATGTCAATTACTATAAAAGTTAACTTAATTTTATTAAATTAATCTTTTATTTTTTATTATTGAATTAATTTATTTCTGTAGTAAAACTGGATTTAGAATTACATATGTCTTGATAAATATACTATATTAGTGAATGTAGATTAATGTAAAAATATAAAAATTGTGCCTAAGATATAGAATGGCATGTAGTTAAAAATTGAGGAAGGTAGTTCTAATAGTATTTGGTAAATGAAATTTATTATGTTATAATTTACTATGAAAATACTATAGGATGAAATTGAATGGTGATGTTATGAGTGAAGAAATAAATAGTATAAATAATATACTATCTGTAGTTATTGATGATATTCATAATGGTAAAGAGAAAATATTTAATATTGCAGAATCTTTGAAAAGTGAATATGAAAAGCAAATAATTGAGTTAGGTGATGTTGAAGATCAAATTTCAATATTAATTAAAGAAGTAGATAGACTAGAGAAGATTGACAAAAGCATGAGAGAAAAATTAGCGAAAGCATCTATGAACTTCCAGATTAAAGAAGATGATGTGAGAATAATTTATGAAGAAGCTTTAAACATTAGAGTTGAGTATATTACCATGCAAAAAGAAGAAAAAAGATTGCAAGGTAGAAGGGAATCTTTACAGCGGTCAATAAAGAATCATTTTAATAATATTAAAGAAGCTGATTCTGTCATAGAGCAAGTTAATGTGGCATTAAGTTATCTAAAAGGTGATGTTTATAAGAATATAGAATCAGTTGAAGAAAATAGCAAGATAGCCTATGCAATTAGATTTGTAGAGGCACAAGAAAAAGAGAGAAATAGAATAGCAAGAGATATACATGATGGACCTGCACAGTATTTAGCTAGTACAATGATGAGAATTGATTTTTGCAAAATGCTTCTAAACAAAAATCTTGAAGAAGGATTAAATGAATTAGAAGATTTAAAATCAAATGTTAGAAAAACCTTAAAAGAAGTTAGAGGAATAATATTTGATTTAAAACCACCATTTTTAAATGGAATTACTTTAGAGGCAGCTATTGAAGATTTAAAAGAAGCTTTTCTTGAAGAAGCATCTACAAATCTTGCAGTTGAAATAAGAAGCAATGGACATCCTGTTGACTATGTTGTAGAAGTAGCTGTATACAGAATAATTCAGGAAATTTTAAATAATATAAAAAAGCATTCTAAAGCTGAAAATTCTGAAGTAAGATTAGAAGTTGGACAAGAGAATATATACTTAAACATTAAAGATAATGGAAGAGGATTTGATGTAGATGAATATCTTAAAAGTGCAAGAAAAAATACTAAGAATTATGGTATAACTGGAATTTATGATAGAGTTGATGAATTAGGTGGTACTATTGAGATAAAATCTTTATTAGATAAAGGAACTGAATATAAAATAAAATTGCCTACAATTAGGGGGAAAGAGAACAGTGATAAAATTAGCTATAACAGATGATCATGCACTAATAAGAGAAGGGCTTATTAGGATAATTAGTTATGAGAAAGATCTAGAGATAGTGCTTGAAAGTGACAGTGGCGAAGAGTTGATTGAAAAACTAAAGAATATAGATATAGCTCCAGATATAATATTATTGGACATAAATATGGACAAACTTGATGGAGTTGAGACTTTAAAGATTGTTAAGGAAAATTGGCCTTCTATAAAAATAATAATATTAACTGTAGAGAAGCAAAAAAGAAAGATTAAAGAGGTATTAGATTTTGGCGCAGAAGGGTATGTGTTAAAAGAATCTGCTGGAAATGAGATAACTAGTGCTATAAGATCAGTGTATAATGGTGAAAAATATATAGATAAAACTCTTATGGAGTCTGTATTCATTGACGATTACATAGGAACTAATGAAAATAAACTTGAAAACTTATCAAATAGGGAGCTAAGTATCTTAATCAAAATTTCTGAAGGTATGAAAAACAAAGAAATTGCTGAAGCTCTATATTTATCAGAAAAGACAGTTAAAAATTACGTAACAAGTATTTTTAGAAAAATTGAAGTTGAAGATAGGGTTCATGCAACTTTATATGCAATCGAGAATAATGTAAGTGGATATTACGAAGAAAAGAATAAGGGAAATAAAATACAGGACTAAAGTCCTATAAAAAAAGGGACTATTGTAATCTATTATTTTTATGAGAAAACTATATAATAAAAGCATAGGTGTTAACCTCTTGCTTCAAAGACAGACTAACCCATGGTTTGTTTTATAGTTTCCCACCTAGATGGAGCAAGTAATATTTTTTATCGTTTGCAGTATATATAAAAAAGTTGTCTCATAAGGAGATGACTTTTTTATTTTGCGAAAAGGAGAAAGGGACTAAAGTCCTATAAAAAAAGGGACTAAAGATATCTATGTTTTATAATATTATATATATATAATAAAAGCATGGGGAATACCTCTTGCTTCCAATTAAGCGTACCCATGGCTTATATCCTAGTTTCCCACCTAGATGGAGCAAGTAATATTTTTTATCGTTTGCAGTATATATAAAAAAGCTGTCTCGAAAGAGATAGCTTTTTTATGTTATAATCACTTCAAGTAGGTGATAATTTGGAGGAAATAAAATATAAGGTTTATTATAAGAAAATAAAATCAAGTTCAATTACAATTGAACCTGATGGAGAGGTAATAATAAAAGTTCCATTGGGAACAGGAGAAAATGAAATTGATGATATAGTTAGAAGAAAGAGTAAATGGATTGGATCAAAAAAAGAACTTTTAGAAAGTAGAAAAAAGCTAAATTGCAATGAAATAATGTATTTAGGTGAAATATATAAGCTAAACATAATAATACAACCATATCTTAAGAGGGAATTTGTTATTGATTATAATAAGACATTTATTATTAATACTATTTCTAAGGAAAGAGGAAATAAGGTTCTTGAGAAATATTTAAGAGAAAAGTGTAAGGAAGTAGTATATAAAAAGGTAGATAAGTATAGAAAATATTTTCCGAGTGAGCCTAAAGAAGTTAAAGTAAAAGAACAAAAGAGAAGATGGGGTAGTTGTACTTATGATAATAGAATTTTCTTGAATTGGAAGTTGATAATGGGAAGAGAATTAGCATTAGAATATGTAGTTGTCCATGAGATGTGCCATATGGTACATAAAAATCATTCAAAGCAGTACTGGGAATTAGTCGGAAAAATTATGCCAAGTTATAAAGAAGAACATAACTGGCTTAAAGATAATGGATATCTGATGGATGTTTAAAATGATTAGTAATTAACAGGTAGTTTTTTCTGACTACCTGTTTTGCTATGTAAATGATAACAAAAAGATTGGTAAGAAAAAAATCAATATTAATTAAATTAAATATTAAGTATGTTCGTTAATAGAATGTTTACAATACTGATAAATTATGATAATATAGAGTAAATTATTTTTAATATTTTAAGAATGTACTTGCATAATTGATATATTATCATAAAAATATGTATTTTTTTTATGATTATATTAAGAGTAAAGTTAGGATATGAAGTATGGTAGGCAAGGTACATAAATATTTGGAGGATGGTAAGAATGGTAGGAAAGAAGAAGATTGCAAAGATACTTTGTGGTATTTTGGCGGTATCAGTATTAACAGGTTGTGGAACGCAAAAAAAGGACAACACAAAGAAAATTGGAGTAATTCAATTTATTCAACATGGTGCTTTAGATGAAGCAAATAGAGGCTTTGTTGATGGGCTTAAAGAAAAAGGTTATGAAGATGGAAAAAATATAGAAATTGAACAACAAAATTCACAAGGAAAAATCGATGTTGCTCAGCAGTTAGCAGGACAATTTGCAAATAGTAAAAAAGATTTGGTTTTTGCAATAGCTACTCCAACAGCTCAAGCTGTATTGAATGCAACGAAAGATATTCCAATTGTATTTACGGCGGTTACTGATCCGGTAGATGCGGGACTAGCTAAGGAATGGAAAAGTTCAGGATATAATACAACTGGGACTTCGGATAAGGTTGATATTGATGAGCAGCTAAAATTATTTAAAGAATTAGTTCCGAAGGCTAAGAATATGGGAGTAATTTATACTACATCAGAAATAAATTCAGTAAATCAAGTTAAAGAACTTAAGGAATTAGCACCTAAATATGATTTGAACATAAAGGAAATAGGAATTTCTAATATAAATGAAATTAATCAAAATCTATCAAATGCTGCAGGAACAATAGATTCATTATATGCTCCAACTGATAATAATGTAGCAGCATCTTATCCTTTAGTAGGTGATATTTGTGTTAAGAATAATATAGCTGTAATAGGTGCTGAGCCAGCTATTGTTGAACATGGAGGGCTTGTATCTAAGGGAATAGATTATTATGAGTTAGGAAAGATGGCAGGTTATAAGGCAGCTGAAATATTAGATGGAAAAAATCCAAAGGATATAGAAATAGAAACCATGAAAGAACTTGCTATAACAATAAATACCGATGTTGCGAAGAAACTTAATGTAACAATACCAGATAGCATAGATAAAGCAGCTAAAAAGGTAACTGGAGGCGTTAATTAGTGGATTTAGTAATAAATATATTAGAACAAGCATCCTTATTCGCTTTAGTTGCAATGGGCGTATTTATAACATATAAGATTTTGGACTTTCCTGATCTTTCTGTAGAGGGAAGTTATCCATTAGGGGCAAGTATAGCTGCAATATTAATAGTAAATGGAGTTAATCCATGGATAGCGACTTTAATAGCCATGATAGGAGGAGGAGTTGCAGGATTTTTAACAGCATTTTTACATGTTAAATTAAAAATAACTAACTTAATGTCTGGAATATTAGTTATGATGGGATTATATTCAATTAACTTGACAATTATGGGGAAATCAAATATCCCACTTTTAAGTACAAATCATTTATTTAAAAGTTCTGTATCTCCGTTGGTAATAGCTTTAAGTATTTTAGTTATATTTAAGATATTACAAGACTTATTTATGAAAACAAAATTAGGGTTTTTATTATTTGCAGTAGGTGATAATGAGCAAGTGGTAACAACACTTGGAGTGAATAAGAATAATATAAAAATATTAGGGCTTATGGTAAGCAATGCACTAGTTTCTTTAGCTGGAGCATTAACATGTCAATATCAAGGTTATGCTGATGTTGGTATGGGAACAGGTGTTGTAGTAAAGGGACTTGCATGTGTAATTATTGGAACATCACTTCTTGGAAGGATTTCTTTTATAAAGTCAACTTCACAAGCTATAATAGGAACAGTTATATATTATACAGCTATTTCTCTAGCTTTAAAGCTTGGATTAAATCCAAATTTATTAAATTTACTAACAGCAATTGTAATTGTAATTGCATTAGCTAGTGAATCAAATCTTTTTAAAGCTAAAAGAAAATCAAAGGTAAAGGGTGGTGAAGTAGGTAATGCTAAAAGTAAATCAACTATCCAAAGTTTTTAATCAAAATACAATAAATGAAAATAGAGTTTTTGATAATTTATCTTTGTCTGTAAATAAAGGAGATTTTGTAGCTATTATTGGGTCCAATGGAGCTGGCAAGTCCACTCTTTTAAATATGATTTCTGGAACCTTAGTTGGTGATAGTGGAGTTATACTAATAGATGGTGAAGATGTTTCTAGAAAAGATGAATATTTAAGGGCTAAATATATAGGAAGAGTTTTTCAGAATCCATCTGTTGGTGTTTCTCCTAAGATGACTATACTTGAAAATCTTTCTCTTGCAGATAATAAAGGAAAGAGCTTTGGTTTGACATTAGGTATAAATAAAAAGAGAGTAAATTATTATAAAGATTTACTGAAAGAAGTTGACCTAGGGCTAGAGGATAAATTATATAATAAGGTTGAATTATTGTCAGGAGGACAAAGACAAGCGCTTACTCTTCTAATGGCAGTAATGTCAGACCCTAAATTATTATTACTTGATGAACATACAGCAGCTCTTGATCCTAAAACTTCTGAAAAGATAATGGATATTACAAAGAAGATTGTTAAAGAAAGAGGAATTACTACTTTGATGGTTACCCATAATTTAAAACATGCTATGGATTGTGGTAATAGGTTATTTATGATGCATAGAGGAAGAGTAGTTATAGATGTTCAAGGTAAAGAAAAGCAAGATTTGACTACTGACAAACTTTTTGAATTATTCGAAAAAGTGAATGTTAAAGATGATTTAAGTGATAGGACATTATTTGGCTAGATTCGTAAAATTAATATAGATTAAACATGTCAGGGACTATGGTAGATACTTTTAATATCAATCATAGTCCCTAATCTTTTTTATTTATGATAATATATAATTAGTTAAAAAATGAGGAGGATTGTAATGACACCATTAGCTGAAAGAATGAGACCAAGTACTTTAGAAGATTTTATGGGACAAAAGCATATTATAGGTAAAGGAAAACCTTTGTACAATTTAATAAAAAGCAAGAATATTCCCAATTGTATATTATATGGTCCGCCAGGAACAGGAAAAACAACTTTAGCTAATATAATGGCAAATTATATTGATAAGAAGTTCTATAAATTGAATGCTACAACAGCTTCTGTAAAAGATATTCAAGAAATAGTGTCTGATTTAGATACTTTACTTGGTTATAGTGGAGTTGTAATTTATATTGATGAGCTTCAACATTTTTCAAAACGACAACAACAATCACTTTTAGAATTCATAGAGAATGGTAAAGTTACATTAATTGCAAGTACTACTGAAAATCCTTACTTTGTTTTACATAAGGCAATAATTAGTAGATGTAATATTTTTAATTTTAAAGCTTTAACCAAAGATGATATAAAGGTTGGTATAGTAAAGAGTATTGATAGAGCAAATGATAATGAATTGAATATAAAATATACAGATGAAGCTGTTTCATATATTGCAGAAATATCACAAGGCGATTATAGAAAAGCATATAATATTTTAGAGCTAGCTATTAATTCACAATTGAGCTCTACTATAAATATTACTGTTGAATATGTAGAAGGTTTAGAACAATCACATATGTTGTCAGATTCTTCAGGGGATGAATATTACAATTTTTTAAGTGCTCTTCAAAAAAGCATTAGGGGGAGCGATCCTGATGCAGCTGTGCATTATTTAGCTAGATTAATTAAAGGGGGGAATCTTACAGCAATTATTAGAAGAATTTCAGTAATTGTAGCTGAAGATATAGGATTAGCCTTTCCAAGTGCCCTGACTGTTGTTAATTCTGGTATTGAATTAGCCCTTAAAGTTGGGCTTCCAGAAGCTCAAATAATATTAAGTGAATTAGTAATTTATTTAGCTACATTACCAAAATCTAATAGTGCATATTTAGCAATAAAAGATGCTATGAATGATTTGGAGAATAGGAACTTTGGTGATATACCAATGCACTTAAAAGATGCTCATTATAGTGGTGCGGCAAGTTTGGGGGTAGAAGGGTATAAATATCCTCATGATTATCCAAATCACTATATTAAGCAAGATTATTTACCAAAGGAATTAAGAGGGAAAAAGTATTATGAATGCCAGAACAATAAATTTGAAGATAGTATAAAAAAATACTGGATAAATATAAAAAACAGTTAGATATATTCTGAATCGCTTAAAGTAAAAATAAGAAAATAAATATAAATGTTAAGAATAATTATGCGTTTTCAAACAAAGGGTGATTTAAATAAAAAAAGATGAATTTAATTTTAAGCTTATCAATAATGGTAATATTAACTTTAATTATAGTTTCAATGTATAATAGATCTCTAGATCAAGCATTAAGTAGATATATAACAAAGAACTCATTAAATTTAGAAACTCTGAAAAAAATTGATATAAGCAAAGAAAAAACAATGTTTATTAATAAAAATCAAAATAATCAATTGAACATAACTATAGCAAATAATGAATTAATAAAAGGGTGGAAGATAGAATATTCATTATGGGATAACAATATTGGTGATTTAGACAATTTTACAACTACTGATATGAATTCCAATAAATATAATTTTACATGCGTCTGGAATAGATTAGATTACACGAAAAATTACGGAGATAGTGGTATACTTTATGGGTTTTTTACACACACTAATAATAATTATAATGAAATTTATGTAAGTAATATTAAGTGTAATATTGAAAAAGTAGATGATAATTTATATTTATACTATATTATAACTGATCCTCCTAAATATAATTTTAAAGTTGTAGAATAAGATACTTTGGTTTTTATTATAAGATATAACTATAATATACCTGATATAAGTAGATTAAATTAGAAATAAGTAAATCTTCAAGATACTAAATCTTGGGGATTTTTTTTATGTGAAATAGAAAGAATTAAATTTAATATAATATAATTTTATTGAAGAGTATAAAATGGTGAGAAGTCAAATTGAGAATACACATTGATTCCTAATAAGTAAAATGTTAGAATAATATGTAGTAACTAGCGGATAGGAAAAGGAAGGTGAAATGGTCATAGACCAAGATTTATGAAGAGAAGAATATTATCTATAATTATTATCGGAGTTTTTGTTGCTTCAGTTATACTATCAGGAGTTAGAGTAAGTGCAGCTCCTTCAGATCAGCAATTACAACAGCAAAGAAATGAGTATGAAGCAAAAAAGGCAAAAGTAAATGAAATTGATGAAAAGATTCAAAGATTTGATGACGAAATAAGTTCCCTAACAATTAAGGTGAACGATAATGATAGCAAAATTAAAGATATAAATAAAGAGATAGAAAATACAGATAAAGAAATTGAACAAACTAAAACAGATATTACTAATAAGGAAGAGCTATTAGGAAAGAGGCTAAGATCGATATATAAATCTGGTGGAGAAGCTGACTATATTTCTTTAATATTTTCTTCTAATAGCTTAGGTGATTTAATTACCAAAGTTAATTCAGCTATTAAAATAGTTAGTACGGACAAAAAAGTTTTAAAAGATTTATCAAGTAGTAAAAGCAAACTTGATGATAAGGTAAACTCATTGGAGACAAAATCAAATGAAATTCAAGGGCTTAACAATGATATACAACAACAAAAAGCTGAAATTAATAAAAAGTTAGAGGAAGAAAAGCAAGTTAGAGAACAATCTAAGGCAGAAGTAGAGCAATTTGCTAAACAATATTTAATTCCGATAGAGAGAGAATCAGTTCAAGGATTCATAGATATAGCTAACAATCCAAATAGTTCTGAAAGTCAACTTAATGACGCTATTACCGCATTAAGTGCTATTAAGAATCAGCTAAAGAGTAGTGAAGTTCAGAATGAAGTAAATAATGCCATTGAAAATGCGAAAAACGCATTGAAGAAAATTTCCGATAATAAAATTACACCAGCAGCTGTAAATCCACATGTTCCAACTCCATCACCAACTAGTACTTCAGTTGTAAGCTATGCATATAAATTTTTAGGTGTAGCTTATGTATATGGTGCAACAGGACCAGAAAATTTTGATTGTTCAGGACTTACATCTTATGTATATAGAAATGTTACAGGAATTGATATTGGTAGAACTACATACGAGCAAGTTAATGCAGGTGTAGATGTTACGGGCCAACAATTGCAGCCTGGTGATTTAATATTCCCTAGTGATGAGCATGTACAAATGTATATAGGAAATGGACAAGTAATACATGCACCTCATACAGGTGATGTGGTTAGGATAGCACCTATTGGTACTGTTTGGAAAGCAAGAAGAATATTATAAATATGTAGACAAGCTATTTGGGTGAAAATTGATCAGCTAAAATAGCTTGTTTTTTTGTTAACTATATAAAAATAAATTGGATGAAATTTTTTTGGAGCTAAGAATCAAAAAGGGTATAGATGTACAGAATCAGTAAAACATCTATTTAAAAGAATTGGAATAAAATTAAATAGTTGCTTTTCTATAGTAAATTAAATGATAATCTATGGGAAAAAAGGATGTTGACAATTCCCGAGTGTTTTGCTATGATATAAAACAGAAAGTATAGTAATTTACTCAACATTAAGGAGTGAAGATAATGAAACTATCGACAAAGGGGCGTTATGGAGTTAAAGCAATGGTTGAACTTGCTATTAATTATGGTAGTACTCCCGTTTCAATAAAGACTATTTCTACTAGACAAAATATTTCTGAATATTATTTAGAACAATTATTTTCTCCTCTTAGAAAAGCAAATCTAATTACTAGTATTAGAGGTGCTCAAGGAGGATATGTTCTTAGTAGAGAGCCAAAGGATATTACAGTGGCAGATATAATGAATGAAGTTGAAGGTCCTATTGAAATTTCTGATTGTATTGATCATGCTAGCTGCAATAATGTTGATTGTTGCGCAACTAGACTACTTTGGGAAAAAATTAAAAATAGCATTGACGAGGTTATGGTTTCTATAACTCTTCAAGATATCGTCGATGACTACAATAATATGAAAGTAAAGAGTGAAGAGTTAAAATTTGATAATAAGGGAGAATAGATATGAAAAACGTATATATGGATTATGCAGCAACTACATTTGTTAAACCAGAAGTATTAGAAGAAATGATGCCATATTTTACAGAAAAGTTTGGAAATCCATCATCATTCTATGAAATATCAAGAATAACAAAGAGAGCAATTGATGAATCAAGAGGGAAGATTGCAAAAGCGTTAAATAGTGAAAGCGATGAAGTATATTTCACTGGTGGTGGATCTGAGGCTGATAACTGGGCAATTAAAGGAATAGCTTCTGCTTATAAGAATAAAGGGAATCATATTATAACAACTAAGATTGAACATCATGCAGTGCTACATACTTGTGAGTACTTAGAAAAGCAAGGTTACAAGGTAACATATTTAGATGTTGATAAAGAAGGTTTTATAAATTTAGATGATTTAAGAAATGCAATTACAGATGAAACAATTTTAGTTTCAATAATGTTTGCAAACAATGAAATAGGGACTATTCAACCAGTTAAGGAAATAGGAGCTATCTGTAAGGAAAGAGGAGTTCTATTCCATACAGATGCAGTTCAAGCTGTAGGAAATGTTCCTGTAGATGTTAAAGATATGAATATTGATTTATTGTCATTAGCTGGTCACAAAATATATGGACCAAAAGGTATAGGAGTACTTTATATAAGAAAAGGCGTTAGAATACATAATCTTATACATGGTGGTGGTCAAGAAAGAGCAAGAAGAGCTGGAACTGAAAATATTGCAGGTATAGTTGGTCTTGGAAAGGCTATTGAACTAGCTACAGAAAATCTTGATGAACATATGAATAAAATGTCAAAATTAAGAGATAAACTAATAGATGGATTATTAAAGATTCCTCACACAAACTTAAATGGACCAAGAGGTGATAAGAGATTGCCTGGTAATGTTAATGTTTGCTTTAGATTTATTGAAGGTGAATCAATACTTCTTTCATTAGATTTTGAAGGTGTTTCAGCATCAAGTGGTAGTGCTTGTACATCAGGATCATTGGATCCATCACATGTGCTTTTAGCTATAGGGCTTCCACATGAAAGAGCACATGGTTCATTAAGACTTACAATGGGGGATAGAACAACTGATGAAGATGTAGAATATGTGTTAGAAGTTGTTCCACCAATTATAGAAAGACTAAGAAATATGTCTCCATTATGGGAAGACTACATTAAGAAGGGAGAAAAATAATATGATATATTCAGATAAGGTAATGGATCACTTTAGAAATCCAAGAAATGTAGGAGAAATAGAAAATCCAGATGGTGTAGGTGAAGTTGGTAACGCTAAATGTGGTGATATCATGAAGATATATCTTAAGATAGAGGATAATGTAATAAGGGATGCTAAATTTAAGACATTTGGTTGTGGATCAGCAATAGCGTCATCATCAATGGCAACTGAACTTATAATCGGAAAAGATATAGATGAAGCATGGGATCTTACTAATAAAGCTGTTGCAGAAGCATTAGATGGACTTCCACCAGTAAAAATGCACTGTTCAGTTTTAGCTGAAGAAGCTATTCATAAAGCTATAAACGATTATAGAGCAAAAGCAGGTCTTGAAGTTAAGGAATTTGTAGAACATGGAGATGACTTGCACGACCACGTTCATGGTGATGAATAGGAGATAAAATGAAGAAAAAGGTAGTTGTTGGTATGAGCGGCGGAGTTGATAGCTCCGTTGCTGCTTACCTTTTAAAAGAACAAGGTTATGATGTTATTGGTATTACAATGCGTATGTCACCAGATGATCCCAACTTTGCTGAAAATGAAGGCGGATGTTGTTCACTTTCTGCAGTTGAGGATGCGAGAAGAGTATGTGATAGGCTTGAGATACCTTTTTATGTTTTGAATTTTAAAGATTTGTTTAAGGAAAAAGTAATAGATTATTTTGTAGACGAGTATATGGCTGGAAAGACTCCAAATCCATGTATCGCTTGTAATAAGCATTTAAAATTTGATGCATTACTCCAAAAAGCAAGAGGAATTGGGGCAGAATACGTTGCAACGGGCCACTATGCTAAGATAGAAGAAAAAGATGGAAGAATGCTTTTGATAAAATCTGATGATGATAGAAAAGATCAAACATATGCTTTATATAATTTTACCCAAGATCAACTTGCTCATACTCTTATGCCTTGTGGTAAATACACAAAGGATAAAATAAGAGAAATAGCTAAAGAAATAGGTCTTGCTGTACATAATAAAAAGGATAGTGAGGAAATCTGTTTTATTCCTGATAATAATCATGGTAGATTTATTATAGAAGAGGTACCTGGTAAGGTTAAGCCAGGTAACTTTGTAGATAAAGAAGAAAATATTTTAGGCAAGCATAAGGGAATAGTTTATTATACTATAGGACAAAGAAAGGGACTTGGATTGGCTCTTGGAAGACCTGTTTTTGTAACAGGTATTAATGCAAAGAAAAATGAAGTAGTTATTGGTTCTGAAGATGAGATTTTTAAAACAGGTCTTATTGCAAAAGATGTTAACTTTATTCCTTTTAATGAGTTAAAAGAAGAATTAAACGTAACTGCAAAGGTTCGTTATTCAGCAAAGCCATCAGAAGCTACATTATATCCAGAATCTAATGGCAGAGTTAAAGTAATATTTAAAGATAAGCAAAGAGCTATTACAAAAGGACAGTCAGTAGTATTTTATGATGGAAATATTGTTGTTGGTGGGGGTATCATAGAAAAAATATTATAGATTTTAAGGAGACCACAATGGGAAGAAATCAAAGTACTGGCACATTTAATTATAATAATATACAAAAAAAAGATAAAAATTTTATGTATGATAACCTAAAGAGAAGCAATTGCTATAATTGTGATTTTGATACATGTAATTTTGACTTTGTAAGTTTTAGAGGAGCACATTTTAAAAAGTGTAGTTTTTATAATAGCTCATTTAAAGGTACAGAATTCGTCGGAGCTAACTTAAAAGGAAGTAAATTTAAAAAATCAATATTTGAAAATACTATATTTGACTCTGTAAATCTAGATGGTGTTGATTTTAGAGATGCTGAGTTTACTAATGTTATATTTTTAGAATCTGACTTAAGCAAGGCTATAAATATTGATATTAATGATCCTTCAATAAGAGTATTTGATGAAGTACCTGAAGTAGTGATCAGTGAAGCTTTAAAAAGTACAGTGGATAGTTTGAATGAAAATGAGTATATCAAAAATGCGAGAATTTTTGATACTAAAGATGGTAGTATTAACTTACTTACTATGATGATTCTTTTAGAACTGTTTGGAGAAGAGAGACTTATTAGAGGATTGAATACTATTAAAGAAGAAATTAAAAGAGATTTTCATACTTTAAGTTATGTTATTAGATTAATTGAAAAAATAAAATAGAGATTTTAGATAGTTGAAAGAGTTATTTGGATAAGTTTATTCAAATAACTCTTTTTTTATCTATATTTAACTTCACACATAATAAATAATTAGAAGAATTTTAGAAAGTTGGACCTAATAAGAGTTAAAAGTCATTTATTAAAATGAAATTGACAGGATCGTTAATAGAAGGTCTAAACTTACTAAAGTAATATATGAGCATAGATAAAGTTAACCAGTAAAGTTTTGTATAAAGGAGTTATTTAATATAATTATAAAATTATATTAAATAACTCCTTTTAACTTATGTAGTGACTAAATATGTTAACTAATTATGTGTATGATTATACAAAATTTGAAAAAGGTGTAATAAACGATTTTAAATCTACATAGTTTGTAAACATAGAAAGTAATTAAGGGGGATAAAGTGGAAGAAAATAATATAAGTTTTTCAGAATTATTAAAAATACTTAGAGGTAGGGTGAAATTTATAGCATTTATTACTATTACAGTAACTTTAATAACAGCAATAGCTTGTTTTTATTTTATTGACCCAAAATATCAAGCAAGTTCTAAGGTATTTATAGGAAAAGAGGAAGGTGAGAAGAGTGAAAATTATAATTACAATGACGTTGAACTATATCAAAAATTAATAAAAACATATTCTGATGTAATTATGACTAAAGATTTAGTTGAGGATGCACTAAAAGAAAAAAATATCGATGAAAATACAGACACAATACTTAAACATTTATCAGTAACTCCTAAAACAGATACTCAATTAATAGAGTTAAAGTATATAGATAAAGATAAATTTAAGGCGAATGATATAGTTGATTCAATAACAAATGAGTTTATTAGCTTTTCAAAGGAATTAATTCCAAATGCAAATGTAAAAATAGTTCAGAAAGTAATTTTACCTGAAAATCCAGTTAGTCCTAACAAGCCTATATATATATCTTTAGGATTTATAATTGGAGCGTTAGCAAGTATACTTTTATCTGTTCTTCAAGAGTTTATGGATAACACGTTTAAAGACAGAAAACAGGTTGAAGAAATGTTGGGATTGCCAGTTTTAGGAAATGTACCATGTATCAATTAATAAGGAGTGTAGAATGTTAGACTTTGAAAAAAAAATTGATGATTCAGTAATAGAGGCTTTTAAAACTTTAAGAACAAATATTTTGTATTCTTCATTAGATAAGAAATTAAAGACAATAATGATTACAAGTGCTGAACCTGGAGAAGGGAAAACTACAACTTCATGTAATTTGGCTATGTCTTTTTCAAAAGATGGTAAAAAAACTTTGTTAATTGATTGTGATTTAAGAAAACCATCTATTCATAGAAAATTTAACATATCTAATTTATCAGGATTAACTGATGTTTTGGTAGGCGAAAAGAAATTAGAGATGGCAATTTCAAGTTATTCAGAGAATTTAGACGTATTAACTTCTGGAACTAATGCGCCAAATCCTACTGAAATATTAGGCTCTAAAAATATGGAGGCATTTCTAGAGAAATTAAAAGATTTATATGAAATTATAATAATAGATTCGGCACCACTAAATGCAGTTAGTGATAGTCAAATATTAGGAGCAAAAATGGATGGTGTACTCATGGTAATTAGAGCAAATAAGACTAAGAAGGATAGCATTGTGGAAGCTAAAGATCTTTTAGAAAAAGTAAATGCAAATTTAATTGGAGTTGTTCTTAATGGAGTACAAGCAAGTCATAAAAAATCTTATTATTATTATGGTAATAAGAAGGAAAAAAAGAAAATAGTGAGTAAGTAATAAGAATTGAGGGAGAATAGTGACAATAAATAAAAAGATGAAGATAGCTATACTACTATTCTTAGATTTTCTGCTAATACAAATGTCATATTTTTTAGCTTTGTATTTAAGAATTATAAACACAAATATGAGTATTTCAAAAATTATAAACATTTATAGTGACTTTCTACCAAAGATATTATTTATGACTATTATATATATGATTATATTTACAATTTTTAAGCAATATAAAAGTATTTGGACGGTAGCAAGTATTGAGGAATTTGCTATTGGTGTTCTTAGTACAACAATTGGTCTGCTTATATGTTTATTAATATCAATTGGAGATAAAAAAAGAATCCCTTTATTAGTTACAGTAATGTCAGGAATTTTAATAATGCTAACTTGTAATGGGATTAGAGTAGGATTAAGAATTGTAAAAAGACTAATAACTTATTTAGATATAAGAAAAAATAGTAATCTTAGAAAAGTACTAATAATAGGAGCTGGTGCTGCTGGAGCATTGGTTATTAATGAGTGTAAAAAGAATCCAAGATGTAGAAAGAAAGTAGTTGCTATTGTAGATGATGACAAAGAAAAGATTGGTAAATATGTTGCAGGTGTTAAAGTACTTGGTGACAGAAATTCTATTGAAAAGATTATAAATGAAAATTCAATACATGAAGTAATTATAGCAATTGCGAGGTTAAAAAGTTTAGATTTAAAAGAGATTATTACTGAATGTAACAAAACAAATGCAAAAGTAAAAATCATGCCAGGAGTTTCGGATATAATTGATGGAAATTTTAATATTAACAGTATTAGGGATGTTAATGTTGAAGATTTACTTGGCAGAGAATTAATTACTTTAGATAATGAGGGAATAAGTAAATATATTGAAAATAAAGTGATTATGGTAACTGGTGGAGGTGGATCTATTGGCTCTGAGTTATGTAGACAACTGGTTAAATTTAAACCTAAGCAGTTAATTATTTTTGATATATATGAAAATAATGCTTATGATATCCAAAATGAACTTTTACATGCTAATAAGAATTTAAATTTAAAGGTATTAATAGGATCTATACGTGATAAAAGACGATTAAGAAGTATTCTGATTGCATATAAGCCACAAGTTATATTTCATGCAGCAGCACATAAGCATGTGCCTTTAATGGAAGAAAGTCCATTAGAAGCTATAAAAAATAATGTTTTAGGAACTTTAAATTTATGTGAACTAGCTGATGAATTCAGTTTAGAGAAATTTGTGCTTATTTCTACAGATAAAGCAGTTAATCCTACTAATATAATGGGAGCAAGTAAGAGAATTTGTGAAATGATAATACAAGCTATTGATGAAGAGAGTAATACGGAATTTGTTGCAGTTAGATTTGGAAATGTATTAGGTTCTAATGGTTCAGTTGTACCATTATTTAAAAAACAAATAGCGATTGGTGGACCAATAACTTTAACGCATAAGGAAGTTACTAGATATTTCATGACTATACCAGAAGCCAGTCAATTAGTATTGCAAGCTGGAGCTTTTGCTAAAGGGGGAGAAATATTTGTTTTAGATATGGGAGAACCTGTAAAAATATACGATTTAGCGGAAAACCTTATAAGGCTTTCTGGGTTCGAACCAGATAAAGATATTGAAATAAAGGTGACTGGACTTAGACCAGGAGAAAAGCTTTATGAAGAACTTTTAATGGGAGAGAAAAATTTAATAACAACAGAACATAATAAGATTTTTATCGATAATCCAAGTAGTATTTCATATAGCGTATTGAAACAACAAATTAATGAATTGCTGGACACCGTAAAAATGGGTAATGAGGATTTATTAAGGGATAAAATTAAGTATTTAGTTCCAAGTTTCAATTCAACAAAAGTTAATATTAAGAAGGAATCATAAAAGAATATTTTTAAAATACAGATAGTAGTTTAAATCTAAAAGAATTTATAAGAGAGAGGTAGCATCATTGAATATAAATGAATTGAGAAATATTCCTTTCTGTCCCCCAGATATTACAGAAGCAGAAATAGAAGAAGTCATTAAAGTAATGAAGTCAGGTTGGATTACAACGGGACCAAGAACAAAACTTTTTGAACAAAAAATTGCTGAATATATTGGAGTAAAAAAAGTTGCTTGTTTAAACTCTGCAACATCAGCTATGGAGCTTACTCTTCGTATTTTAGGTATAAGTCCAGGTGATGAAGTAATCACTACTGCTTATACATATACGGCATCGGCTGCTGTTATAAACCATGTTGGAGCAAAAATTGTGTTAGTGGATGTGGGGCATAACTCTTTTGAGATGGATTATTCTCGGTTAGCAAATGCTATTACTGAAAAAACTAAGGCAATAATTCCTGTGGATATAGCAGGTAGGATGTGTAATTATAATGCCATATATGAAGCGGTTCAGGATAATAAAGATAAATTTAAACCAAATAATGAAATTCAAAAGTTGTTTAATAGAGTAATTGTTTTAGCAGATGCTGCTCATGCTTTGGGGGCTGAGAGAAATGGAATAAAGTGCGGCCAAGCTGCTGATTTTACTTGGTTTTCATTTCACGCTGTTAAGAACTTGACAACGGCTGAAGGTGGAGCTGTTACTTGGCGTAATGACATTGGACTAGATGATGATTGGCTATATAAACAGTTTATGCTTTACAGTTTACATGGCCAATCTAAGGACGCATTAGCTAAAACTAGTAAAGGTGCCTGGGAATATGACATCATATATCCAGGATATAAATGTAATATGACTGATATTCTAGCCGGGATTGGGTTGATACAGTTGAATAGATATACTGAATTAAGAAGGAAACGACAAGAGATTATTGGAGTTTATGATAGAGAGTTATTACACAGTGGAATTCAAAGTTTGCAGCATTATGGTGAAACATTTGCTTCGAGTGGTCACTTATATTTAGCTAAAATATCAGGGATTAATGAACAGCAAAGGAACGAAATAATCATTAAGATGGCGAAAAGAGGGATTGCTTGTAATGTTCATTACAAGCCATTACCAATGTTTACTGCCTATAAGGAATTAGGATTTGATATTAAAGATTTTCCTAATGCTTATAATCAATATGTTAATGAAATTACTCTTCCTTTGCATACTTTGTTGAGCAATGAAGATGTGATATATGTTTGTAGAAATTTAGAAAAATGTATAAGAGAAGTTTAGACAATTGTTAAGTTAGAAGAAATCGGGAGGAATGGATGTATAAACGGTTTTTTAAAAGAGTTCTAGATTTAATTTTATCAATACTTGCTTTACCATTTTTATTAATTATAGTAGTTGTTGTTGGTCCAATAATATACATTCAAGACAAAAAATCAATTTTTTTTGTTTCACCACGCCTTGGGCATAAAGGGAAAATTTATAAAATGTATAAGTTTCGTACTATGAAAATGAATGCTCCAGATATTAGAAATGAGGATGGTTCAACATTTAATTCTAAGGATGATTATAGATTGACTTACATAGGAAAAATTTTACGTAAGACTAGCATTGATGAAACACCACAAATTCTTAATGTTATTAAAGGTGATATGAGTATAATTGGCCCCAGACCTGATCTGCCTGAACATCTTGAATTATATGTCGGTAATGAGAGACGTAAGTTAGAAATTAAACCAGGAATTACTGGCTTTAATCAGGCATATTATAGGAATACCGTAGGATGGAAGCAGCGTATTGAGCATGACATTTATTATATAGATCACTTGTCATTCGGATTTGATATAAAGATTTTTTTAAAAACAATTAAAGCAGTTCTAAAGAGAGAAAATCTTTATGTTGTAAAGATTAACACAAAGATGAATAAAAATATATAAGATCTAATATTGGAGGATTAATTTGTATTGGAAAATGAAAATATAGATGAGGTTGAAGAATTTCACAAGTTAGAATGGGATACTAAATTCTTTGGAGTCACCTGTGCTAAAGCAATTTTATATAAGCCACTTACAGAAATAGAATGGAATAAAATGAAGGAGAAATTTAAAACTTATCAATTTATTTCTATTGAGAATCGAAATTCAGATCCTACTAATGCAAAGCTAATTGGTACTGATACAACTGCTTTTTTAGCAGATGTAAATATACAGTTTAAAAAGAAAGTTCAAGCTAATTTTTATATGTCCAAATCTGTTCATATATACGAAGGTATGATGAGGGATCAAAGAGTTCTTAAGTTAGATAATTTTAAGTTTTCAAAATTTGTTGAGGATCCTGAATTCATTAAGAGAGGTGGAAGGGAAATTTATCGAGAATGGTTGATTAATTCTTTTGAAAAATCTGATAAATTCTATGCAATATCTGAAGATAAAAGATGTCAGATAAATGGATTTTTACTGCACTCTTATTCTGGTAATACTTGCATAATAGAGTTGATTTCAGTGGATGGTAAGTTTATTAGAGGAGGTATAGGAACTGATCTATTTAGAGCAGTTGAATACGAGTGCTATCAAAATGGTTGCAGTGAAATTAAAGTTGGTACACAGGTGCGAAACATAGAAGCTATTAATTTTTATCATAAGGTTGGATGCACACAAGTAGGATGTCATCAAGTGTATCATTTATGGAATTTATAATTAATTTCATTTTAAAGAATAGGAGATGAAGGATTTTGAGAATACTGTACATTGCAACTTCTTTTCCCAAGCCAGAAAAAGGGGCAACTATATATACTGATTTAGCAGAAGCGTTACATGACGCTGCTCATGAAATAACAATAGTGGTGTCTGAACAGAAGAGAAATAAGGAGAAGGCTGGAATAAAAAAGGAGCGGGGTTTTGACGTATTAAGAATTGTTACTGGGAATTATTATGATGTAGGGTATGTTGAGAAAGGAATAACTACCCTTAAAATGCCCTTGCTTATGCGAAGAGGTATAAAAAAGTATTTAGCAAATAAAGTTTTTGATTTTATACTATTTGAAGCACCACCAGTAACAAACGCTGGATTAGTGGATTGGGCAAAAAAGGAGTTTAATTGTCCATCATATTTAATGCTTAAAGATATATTTCCAGACAATGCTGTTGATTTGGGTATCATTAAGAGAGATAGTTTGTTATTTAGATATTTTTCTGCAAAAGCTAAGAAATTATTTGAAGTTACAGATTATGTTGGTTGCATGTCATATGCGAATAAGCAATATGTGATAAAACACAATTCTTGGCTAGATCCAAAGAAGGTAGATATATTTCCGAATACTAAGAAGTTGATAGAGAGTATAGATTTAGACGGATTTCCCATGAGAAAAAAATATAAAATTTCAGAAGAAGCTTGTGTTTTTTTATTTGGTGGAAATATGGGGAGACCACAATGCGTTAATCTTTTGTGTGAAGCAATAAGAGAATGCAAAGATGATAAAGGAATATTTTTTCTTTTTGTTGGTAGGGGAACTGATAGGTATAAGTTAGAACAAATTATACAAGAAAATAATATTAGAAATGCTCTTTTGATTGATAGTTTACCAAGAAATGAATATGAAAAAATAATAAAAGAATGTAATGTCGGACTAATTGTACTTGATCCACGTTTTACAATACCAAACTATCCGTCTAGAATCCTTTCTTACATGGAATATGCAAAGCCGGTATTAGCAGCAACAGATAAAGTTACTGATATTAAAGAATTAATTAAGGAAGCAGAATGTGGTAATTGGGTTTGGTCGGGGGATTCAAGAGAGTTTATTAATACTATAAGAAAAATGTCAAAGTCGGATGCATTGACAATTATGGGGAGTAACGGTCGTAAATATATAGAGGATAAATTTGATGTTAAAAATTCTGTTAAAATACTAGAAAAATATTTTGTCAAGAAGTGAAGAAGATATGCTAAAGATAAGATTATACACGATTTGTAGTGTTATACACAGAATTATAATAAGATATGTTGTAGATTATAGAATTTTTTATGCATCTCTCTGATAATGAGTTAAGGATTAATTTATCATATTTAGATTATATAAATAGAATGTTTGGGGGAGTAGGAGATGAAAATAGTATTAATTTGTCCGTCGAATATGTTGTATATGCCATATGTAGACAATTATGAAAAAATACTTAATGAGAATAATGCGGATTACGACATAATTAATTGGGATAGATTAAATATTGAAGATAAGAGTGTATTAAGATATAAAGATTCCAAGACTTGTCATCAGAGAAGCTTTTTTGATTATTGCAATTTTGGCAAATTTATCGTTAAGGCACTTGATGAGAATAAATATGAAAAAGTAATTGTTTTTGGTATACAACTTGCGTATTTCCTAAGAAGAGTTCTTATGAAAAGATATTGCGGAAGATATATCCTTGATATTAGAGATTACAATAAGATTATTAGATTTTTCGATGTTAACAAGGTGATTAGAAACTCTCTATTTACAGTTTTATCTTCACCAGAGTATAAGGAATGGTTGCATAGTAGTGATAAATATATGATTAATCACAATACAAAAATTAGTAGTTTGGAAGAATTAAAGGAAGTAGATAATAGTTTATCAAATAAAAAAGATATTTATATTGCTTATATTGGGGGAATACGAGATTATCAAGTTAATATTGAGTTTATTAATTCTTTAAGAAATGAAGACAAGTTTTTCTTAAACTTTCATGGGGAAGGAGACATAAACAAAGAGATTGAAGAATACATAAAAGTAAATAAGATTACTAATGTCCATTTAACAGGACGTTATAGTAAAGGAGAAGAACAATCATTTTACTGTAGTAACGATATGATTAATGTTTTAAGGTATAATGATGGAATTAACAATAGAACAGCATTACCAAATAGGTTGTATAATGCTGCATTAAATGGTAAACCGATGTTAGGATATAGGGGAACTTTTCTAGCTGATCAAATTGAACATTATAATTTAGGATTAGTTGTTGATTCATTTACAGATATTAAAAAAAAGATAAATGAATATGCGAATAGCTTTAGGGTAGAAAATTATGAGAAAGGTAGAAATGAATTTTTTTCTAAAGTAATTGAGGATAACGATAGGTTTAGAAACGCATTGATTAATTTTATTAAGTATAAAAATAAATAGTTTAGATGGGGGTGAATTAATGCATATATATATAATTTATTTAACAATAATTTTTCTATTAATGTTAACGGAAAAATTAATAATTTCAACTAGAAAGAATGGGAAATTTGGTAATATAGATGGAGTCAATGATAGGTGCAATAGTCTTGGGAGTACGAAAAAAAAAACAAAAGTTAAATTTAATTTTACTTTTAAACTAGCTTTAATTATCATTTTTGTATTTACAGCATTTAGATATGGCGTTGGTTGGGACTACAAAGCTTATTATAATACTATTGAGTATGGAGTAGTTACCAATATAATTAGCAGAGGAGAATATGCTACTATTTTTCTAGTTGATATTTCTAGAAGAATAGGAATTACTAATCTATATTTTTTCGTAAATACCTTTATTACTTTATTCTTTCTTTCTAAAACTATAAAAAGATACAGCAAAGATTATTGGATGAGTTTAATTATTTATTTGTGTTTCCCTCTTTTTTATTTGAACTCCCTAAGTGTTGTTAGGTCTTTTGCTGCATTAGCAATAGTATTTTATGGCTTTAAATATATTGAAAAGCGTAAATTTGTAAAATACTTAATATTAGTTGTTTGTGCCAGCATGTTTCATAAATCAGCTCTTATAAGTATAGTTTTCTATTTCATATTTAATTTAAATTTAAAAACACCAAAATTAATAACTATACTAGCGTTACTGCCAATATTTAGTGTTGGATTAAGTAATATTGTTATTAAGTATTTACCAATATATGGTGTATATACTCAGAATACATCTATTCAGGAGGGTACGAAAGCAATAATAATTTTTATAATATTAGCAATTATTTTGCTTATTTTTAGGAAGAAAATAATTGCTGCAAATACTATTGTTAATGGATACTATAATATATATTTTGTTGGAGTGAGTATATATCTTATGTTTTTCTCGCAGGGGACAATGGGGCATCGTTTGTCATTATATGGAACTATTTTTTCCGTTTTATTAATTCCTGAAATTGTATCTAAATTCAAGAGCCGCAAAGGACGGTTTATAATTAATATTAGTATTTATTTGGTATGTATTTTTATGTTCCTTTATATGATTTCTGTTAATGCTGAAACATACATTCCATATAGAACAATTTTCAGTATTTATAAATAACTAATAATAAACAAAGAGAATGTTAAAGTTTATTGGAATAGAAAATTATTAACATATTATTTAAGTTGATAAGCTTCGTAGTAATTTAAGTTATGAGAAAAGTAATAATAAATAATTAATAGGGTGTGAGAGTATGTTTTGTGGAATTAGAAGAATTTTTAGTTATCTAATTAGGCAAATACAATACAGGTATTTAAGGCATAAATATAGAGGTAAGGACTGCATTATTAGAAGAGGAGTACAGTTAAATAATAAAACAGAATTAGAGAAAAAGGTATATATATATAAAAGTTGCAGCATAAATAATACTCATATAGGATTTGGAACATATTTAGGGAATAACTGTGTATACAATAATTGTAAAATTGGAAGGTTCTGTTCTATAGCACCGTATTCAGAAGTAATATATGGATTTCATCCAACAAAAAAGTTTGTATCAACACATCCAGCATTTTATTCGATTAACAGACAATCAGGATTTACTTTTGTAGAAAAAAATTTCTTTCTGGAAAATAGAGTTGCTAAGTGTAGTAGCAATACAAGCGTTATTATTGGAAATGATGTATGGGTTGGATATGGAGTTAAAATATTAGAAGGAATAACCATTGGAGACGGAGCGATAATAGGAGCCGGAGCAGTAGTAACAAGTGATATTCCAGCATATTCAATAGTAGCAGGAGTACCTGCCAGGATAAAAAGATATAGGTATGATGAAAATCATATTAAGTTTTTATTGAATTTTCGATGGTGGAATAAAGATATGGAATGGCTTAAAAAAAATGCTCAACTATTTAATGATATAGAAGAATTTTATTCAATTTTTAGAAATTGCGAGGTTGATAATATTGATAAGGATAGAAGATGCAATTAATGTAATGTATAAGATAAGCAATATAAGAAATAAAATTAAATTTAAATTAGAGTTAGCAATGAATAAGGATTTAAGGATTGAATTAAGTAAGAATTCTGAATATAAAGGACTATATAAAGGAAAGAGATGTTTTATTTTAGGAAATGGACCATCACTAAATAAGCAGGATTTATCAAAGCTTGAAAATGAATATGTATTCACTGTAAATTTTATGAACAAAAGTGAAATATTCCATAAAGTAAAAAGTAATTGGCATGTAGCTATAGATCCTTGCATATTCAATTCAGATGGTAACTTAATTAGCTATGAAGAAAAGATAAATACATTAAGGGATATATTAAGCAGAGATATCACACTTTTTACGTTGTACGACAATAAAGGGTTTTTAAGTGATAATAAATTGTTACAAGACAATGTAAGATATATGAAAATTGGAATACTGTTGACAGAAAAATATAATAAAGATATTAATTTTTTAAATTTAGTACCGGAAGCTCAGACGGTAGTGCAAGCTGCTATTTACTTAGCGATTTATATGGGGTTTAGTGAAATCTATCTATTGGGATGTGATATGACAGGAATTCTTCAAAAATTTGTTATAGATGATGAAGATGAGTTTAATAGATATGGACATGTATATAAGGAGAGTAGTGATTATCAAAAAAAATATAAAGACTATTCCAATAGTTTTAAAAATGAGGAGATGTTAGCATGTTTTAAGAGAATGTTTGAAATATATAGAAAAATAGAATTTTATTCAAGAAACAGAGAGTTTAAAATATATAATGCAACCCAAGGAGGAGCATTAGACGTGTTTAAAAGGATTCCATTAGAGGATATATTGAAATAAGTATTATGTTATTATAAAAGTTTATAAGTAAGAGGAGTAAATGATGTTAAAAAATATAAAGAAGGTAATCAATTACAAAGGAGATTCACTCCTAGTTTCAGCTAGTTGGTATACGGTAGGAACATTTCTATTAAGGGGTATAAGCTTTTTTACTATTCCGTTATATACAAAGGTCTTGGGAATGAATACAAGCGATTATGGAATAAATAGTGTTTATTTAACATATTTGGCTGTGGCCACTGCAATTGTTGGACTAGGTATAAATAGTACATTAGGAGTAGCAAAAATTACATTTGAAAAGGATTTTGATGCATATATATCAAGTGTGTTATTTTTATCTACATTAAGCTTTCTTAGTATTTTAGTAGGAACTATTTTCATAAAAGATTCTTTATCAAATTTCACACAATTAGCTGCATTCTTGTTGATATTGATGGTAGTTCAATCTTTTTTTGATTTTATAACATCATTCTATACTAATAAACTAGTTTTTGAAAAGAAATATAAACAATACTTGCTTATATCCATAATATCTACCTTATTAAATATCATTGCTTCTATAGTTATTATTTCAATGTTTGAAAGAAATAAATATATAGGAAAAATACTAGCAGGCGTTATTTCAAGTCTTGGAGTTGGAATTTTTCTATATATGAAAATGATTATTAAAACCAAGTTTAAAATTAATATAGAATATTGGAAATTTTGTATACCTATTGCTTTACCAATAGTTCTACATAGCCTTTCAAGTATGATTTTAAGCCAAGCAGATCGAGTTATGCTGCAAAAATATACGGATGATGCAAGTGTTGGAGTATATGGAATGGCTTATAATATTGGAATGATTGTCAGTACTATATTTTTAGCAATAAATAATGCTTGGATAGCTTGGTATTATAATGCGTTAAAAGATAATTTAGTTGAAGAAATACGAGAAAAATCAAAAAAATATATTAATGTTTTTACTATATTTATAGGAGTATATATATTTATATCTCCGGAATTGATGAAATTATTAGCTAGCAAAGATTTTTGGGTAGGGATAGATATGATTCCTATAATTATTCTAGGACATTATTTCATTTTTTTATATACATTTAGTGTTAACTATGAATTTTATATGAAAAAAACTAGACATATAGCAATAGGAACAGTGGTAGCAGCAATTTTAAATATTTTGCTCAATTGTTTATTTATACCTCTCATTGGTGGTAAAGGAGCAGCTTTATCAACTGCGATTTCTTATGGAGTATTATTTTTATTTCATTATATAATTGTTGAAGTTTTATTAAAACATGAGCAACTTCCTTTTAAATATTATATAAGTTTAATATCAATTATTGTATTGGTAATTATAATTAATTATTTTATTTTAGATAGTATTTTTTTAAGGTTTGGATGTGCTCTTTTAGTTATAGTAGCTAGTTTATATAAGTATAAAGAGGCTATTAAAATATAGATGATTTTTAATACTATTTAATTATTTTAAGATAATAAGTTGTTATTAAAAGAAAAATGAATGCATAGAATTAAAATAATATGTAGTGGAGCAAATATGTATGAATGAAATTGATAGACTATATGTAAATGAGAGTTTAAATTTAAGAAATGTATTAAAGCAAATTGATGCTAACGGAAGAAAAATAGTATTTGTAGTTAATGATAAAGGAAAGTTTTTGGGAACTATTACTGATGGAGATGTGAGAAGATGGATTTTAAAAAATGGTAGTATAGATGCAATTGCTAGTGAGGTTATGAATGATAATTCTATAGTTCTATTTGAAAGTAAAAGAGAAGAAGCGAAAAAGATACTAAAAAAGAAGAATATTATTGCCATACCTATAGTAAATAAGGAAAGAAAGATAGTTGATATAGTATTTTCATCCGAATATTTAGGGTATGTTAAAAGTAGCTTGGGATTAAAGGATATTTCAATAATAATTATGGCAGGAGGATTAGGAACAAGATTGCATCCATACACGAAAATATTACCAAAACCATTAATACCTATTGGAGATACACCAATATTGGAAAGAATAATAAATAGGTTTACCTATTATGGTGCCAATAAGTTTTATTTAACAGTAAATTATAAAAAGAATATGATAAAATCATATTTTAATGAATTAGATGTGGAATATAGTATTAGTTATGTTGAAGAAAGTGAACCATTAGGTACAGGTGGTAGCTTGTCTTTGCTAAAAGGGAAGATAGGGAAAACATTTTTTGTATCAAATTGCGATATATTAATAGATGCAGAATATGATGATATATTAAAACATCATAGAAATAGTGGGAATAAAATAACGATAGTAACCTCAGTTAAAAATTTTATAATACCTTATGGAGTGTTCAAACTTAATGAAGATGGATGTATAAGTGAAGTTTATGAAAAACCGGAATATTCCTATCTAGTAAATACTGGAATGTATGTACTTGAACCTGAAGTATTAAATGATATCCCATATGGACAATACTGCAATTTGCCAGATGTGATTAAAAGCTATATAAAGGAAAATATAAAGGTAGGAATATATCCTATAAGTGAACAAGCATGGATGGATATGGGTCAGTTAAGTGAGATGAAAGATATGGTAGAGAGAATAGAAGAAAAAGAAGGATATAATAAATAAATTAGGAGTTGAATTTATGAATTTGAAAGGAAAGAAAGTTTTAATAACAGGAGCAGAAGGGTTTATTGGCAGCCATCTAACAGAAAGGTTAGTTGAACTAGGTGCAGATGTTACAGCATTAGTTCAATATAACTCTTTTAACAGTTGGGGATGGATTGATACTTTTGAGAAAAATGTTCTAGATAGTATTAGAGTTAAAACAGGTGATATAAGAGATTTAGATGGAATGATTAAAATTATTAAAGGACATCAAGTAGTTATGCATTTAGCTGCTCTTATTGCTATACCGTATTCGTATTTTTCTCCCATGGCATATGTAAGAACTAATGTAGAGGGAACTACAAATGTCCTTGAAGCTTGTAGAATGCATGATGTTGAAAAGATAGTACATACATCAACATCAGAAACTTATGGAACTGCTTTATATGTACCAATCGATGAAAAACATCCAATGCAAGGACAATCTCCCTATTCAGCATCTAAAATTGGGGCAGATAAAATAGCGGAGAGTTTTTATAAATCGTTCAATATGCCAATAGCTACTATAAGACCTTTTAACACATATGGACCAAGACAATCAGCAAGAGCCATTATACCTACAATCATATCACAAATATTAGTTGGAAAAAAAGAAATTAAATTAGGAAATCTTACTCCAACTAGAGATTTTAACTATGTTAAAGATACTGCAGAAGCATTTGTGAAAATTGCTGAAAGTGACAGAACAATCGGAGAAGTTGTTAATGCAGGATCAAATTATGAGATATCCATTGAAAGTACTGTTAAAAAAATAATAAATATAATAGGTGGAGAGGTCAAAATTATTTGTGATGAAGAAAGAATGAGACCAGAGAAAAGTGAAGTTAATAGACTTTGGGCTGATAATACAAAAATTAAAAAATTAACAGGATGGAGTAGTAAATATTCAATAGATAGAGGATTGGAAGAGACAGTTGAATGGATTAACAAAAATTTAAATATTTACAAAACAGATATTTATAATGTGTAGAATATAAAACATTTAGAGATTGCGAATAAATAGCAATCTCTAAAATATTATGGAGAAAGGAATGATTAATGTGATACCGTTGTCTATCCCCCAAATATCAGGAAATGAATGGAAGTATGTGAAGGAATGTTTAGATACAAATTGGGTTTCTTCCGTAGGAAAATTTGTTGATAGATTTGAAGAAGAATTTGCTGCATATGAGAAGGCAAAAGTAGCAGTAGTAACTAATAACGGAACCGCTGCAATACAATTAGCGTTAGAGACTTTGGGAATTAGAGAAGGAGATGAAGTGATAGTTTCGTCTATGACATTTATAGCTCCGGTTAATGCTATTAGGTATGTTGGTGCTGATCCTGTATTTGTTGATGTCTGTAGAGATACATTTGTAATGGATGCGAAGAAGGTTGAGGAGCTAATTACAGAAAAAACAAAAGCCATAATGCCAGTGCATATTTATGGATACCCTGTAGACATGGATAAAATAAATGAAGTGGCAAATAAATATAACTTATATGTCATAGAGGATGCAACAGAAGCATTAGGGACAACATATAAAGAGCAGAAGTTAGGCACTTTTGGAGATATTGGATGTTTCAGTTTTAATGGTAATAAGCTAATAACAACTGGGGCAGGGGGAATGCTTGTTACTAATAATGAGGCATGGGGAAAGAGAGCAAAGTATCTTTCAACGCAAACTAAGACAATTTTAGAAAATGGATCTTTCTACCATAAAGAAATTGGATATAATTTTAGGATGCCAAATCTATTAGCGGCTTTTGGGGTTGCGCAATTAGAAAAAATAGATGAATATTTAGTTATTAAAAGAAGATCTGCAAGTTTGTACAATGAACTTCTTAAAGAGGTAAAAGGGATAACACTAACTAAAAGTGATGATAAAAATGTAAATAATTGCTATTGGCTATATTCGATATTGGTTGAGGATAACTATCCAATTTCTAGAGATGAACTTTTAAGCATATTAAAAGAAAATGGCATTGAAGCAAGACCATTTTTTATACCAGTTCATGAAATGCCACCATACTTAAATGGTAAGATAGGAGAAATGAAAGTAACAAGTGAAATAAGTAAAAGAGGAATAAACTTACCGAGTTCTGTGACCTTAACTGAGAGAGAAATAAGGAAAGTATGTAAAATTATTAGTGAAGTTTAGTGGAGATAGTATGGAAAAGATATTATTGTTAGGTGGCGGAGGCCATTGTAGAAGTATAATAGACACTATTCAATTTAATAATAAATATGAAATATACGGAATAGTAGATCCTAACATTAAAAAGGATGAAAGAATATTTGGAATATCAGTAGTTGGAAAAGATGATGATTTAGAGAATTTGTTTAATGAAGGAATTACCTATGCATTCATTTCTGTGGGAAGTATAGGTAATACGAAAATAAGAAACATTCTATATGAAAAGGCAAAGAAGATTGGATTTAAGTTTCCGGTAATAATTGATAAATCTTCAATAGTTTCCAAGGATGTTATAGTTGGATCTGGTACATTTGTTGGAAAAGGTTCAATTATTAATTCAGGATCAATCATTGGAGAAAATTCAATAATAAACTCTGGGTCAATAATTGAACATGATTGTTATATAGGAAAACTTGTTCACATTTCACCAGGAGCAACTCTTTGTGGTGGGGTAAAAGTAGGAAATAAATCTCACATTGGCAGTAATGCCACCATAATTCAAGGAATAGGTATAGGTGAAGAAGTAATTGTAGGAGCGGGGAGTGTAGTAATTAGAAATATAGATAGTTTTAAAAAGGTTGTGGGTAATCCAGCAAGGGAGGTTTAATATGGAGAATGAGGTGTTTATTATTGCAGAAGCAGGAGTTAATCATAATGGAGATGTTAATTTAGCATATAAATTAATCGATGCAGCAGTAGATGCAAAAGTTGATGCTATAAAATTTCAGACATTTAAAGCTAGCAATATTATATCTAAATTTGCAGATAAGGCAGAATACCAGAAAGAAAATACCGGAAGGGATGAATCTCAATTACAAATGGTATCAAAATTAGAACTTTCATTTAATGAATTCGAAAAATTAAATAGGTATTGCATAAAGAAGGGAATAATCTTTTTGTCTACTCCATTTGATGAAGAGAGTATAAATTTTTTAGATTCTTTAGATATGAATATATTTAAAGTTCCATCAGGTGAGATTACAAACATACCTTACTTAATTAAGATAGGAAAGCTTAGAAAGAAGGTTATACTATCAACTGGAATGTCTAATATTGAAGAAATAGAATTAGCAGTTAAAATATTGAAACAATATGGAGCTATAGATATAGCTATTTTGCATTGTAATACAGAATACCCAACTCCATATTGTGATGTAAACTTAAAGGCTATGTTTTCAATAAAAGAAAAGTTTAATACCAAAGTTGGTTATTCAGATCATACACTAGGTATTGAAATTCCTATTGCAGCTGTTGCTTTAGGAGCAGAAATCATTGAAAAGCATTTTACATTAGATAAAAAGATGAAAGGGCCAGACCATAAAGCAAGTTTAGAACCAAATGAATTGGCTAAAATGGTAAAAAGTATAAGAAGAATTACTGAAGCATTAGGAACAGGAGTTAAAGAACCATCCAAATCAGAAGTTAAGAATAAAATTTCAGCAAGATGTAGTATAGTAGCTAAAAGATCAATAAAAGCTGGAGAAATATTTACAGAAGATAATCTTACAGTGAAGAGGCCTGGAAATGGAATTTCTCCAGTAAACTGGTTTAAGGTAATTGGGAATAAGGCTGTAAGAAACTTTGAAGAGGATCAGTGTATAGAGTTATGAAAAAAATTATAGGAGTAGTAACCAGTACAAGAGCAGAATATGGACTTTTAAAACCTATTATATTAGCATTAAAAAAATATTTTGATGTAAAAGTAATAGCAACAGGAACTCATTTATCAAATGAATTCGGAATGACAGCAAAGATGATTGAAGAAGATGGAGTAATAATAGATGAAAAAGTTGAAATATTATTAAGTTCTGATACTAATGTAGGAATATGCAAGTCTATGGGACTGGCAATGATAAGTTTTGGAGAATTATTCGAAAGATCTAAGTTTGATGCTTTACTTGTGTTAGGAGATCGGTATGAAATTTTTTCTATAGCTGCAGCCGCAAATGTATCACAAATACCAATATTCCATATGTATGGAGGCGAGACAACAGAAGGTGCATTTGATGAGGCATTTAGACATTCCATTAGTAAAATGAGTTATTTACACTTTACAAGTACTAAAGAATACAGAAGTAGAGTGATTCAATTAGGAGAAAATCCTGCTCGAGTGTTTCATGTTGGAGCTATAGGAATAGAAAATATTAAAAAGATGAAACTTATGGATAAGAATCAATTGGAAAAAAGTATAGAGTTTGTACTTGATAAGCCATTTTTTCTAGTAACCTTTCATCCAGCAACTTTAGAGAAAAATTCTGCTAAGTTTCAATTTAAGGAGTTATTGGAGGCTTTATCTGAATATAAATATATGAAAATAATATTTACAAAGGCTAATTCTGATACAAATGGTAGGATTATTAATGATATGATCGATGATTATGTCGCTAATAATGAAAATTGTATTGAGTTTACTTCTATGGGACAAGTAAGATATCTTAGTGCTATGAAATATTGTATTGCTGTCATAGGTAATTCTTCCAGTGGAATTATTGAAGCTCCGTCATTTAAAATTCCAACAATAAATATTGGAGATAGGCAAAAGGGGAGAATCCAAGGAGAATCTATTATTAATTGTAATCCAGAGAAAAATGAAATTGTAAGAGGTATAAATAAAGCAATTAGTAAAGAGTTTAATAAAAATATAGAAAATATAAATAATCCATATGGAGATGGAGAGGTATCCAATAAGGTACTAGAAATTATAAAAAAGGTAATGATAGAGGAAGATATTGAGCTTAAGAAAGTGTTTTATGATTTGAGTTAATGGAAGGTGAACTATGAAAAGTAAAATATTAGCTATAATACCTGCACGCAGTGGTTCAAAAGGACTTAGGAACAAAAATATTAAACTATTAAATGGGAAACCTTTAATGGCATATACTATCGAAGCAGCAAAGAAGAGTAATATTTTTGATAAGATAGTTGTTTCAACTGATTCAGAAGAATATGCAGACATTGCAAAATCTTATGGTGCCAGTATACCATTTATTAGACCACAATTTTTGTCTGGAGATGAAGTTAGCACAGAAGATGTTATAGTAAACTTATTAAGTTATTATGAGAGTATTGGAGAGAAGTTTCAATATTTTATGTTATTACAGCCGACATCTCCTCTAAGAAGTTCTAAGGATATATTAAAATCCTTAGAACTTCTTATGGAAAAGAGTGCCGATGCAGTTATTAGTGTTTGTCAATGTGATTATTCTCCTTTATTAATGACTAAATTAGATGGGGATACAAGATTAGATGGATTTCTTAAAGGAATAAAAAAAGTAAGAAGACAAGATCTTGAGTTATACTATAGAATAAATGGAGCTATATATTTATGTAATGTAAAGTATTACTTAAGATATAGGGATTTTTATAAACAAAATTGTTTTGCTTATAAAATGGATAAATATAATTCAATAGATATTGATGATATATATCAATTTAAGTTAGCTGAATTGTTACTAAAAGATATTAATTAATTTAATTAAGATACTAAAGTTAAGAATGTGGTAATTAAAGTTAAATGTGAAAAATTCATATTTTTATACAAGCGCAATATTATTAGAAATATTGGGAGTAGTTTTAAAGTTAACTTATACCATACATGGGAGATTAAAATACTTTATTAATAAATATTTAGACCAATTTCATATAAAACAACTCCTTTTTGTAATAATATATTATTCTAATAGTTAGAAGAAGAAGTTGTTTTTATTTGTTTGTGCAAAAATTTATTATAGATAGTCCTTCACTAATTTAATCTGGTGAAGTCAGTTGTAAGGGTAAAAATACTTTAGATATTCCATAATTACAGATTTGTAATATATGTATATAAAGTGGGTAAAAATGTAGTTTTTTTAAACAAAATCAATGGTGATTAGTAATTATTTAAACAATTTACTCATATATTTAATCGATTAGTGGATTACATATATTTAGAGAATTTCTAAAAGTATATTAGTTCATATAATCAAAATAATTTACAAAAGCTATACACTTTGATTTACGAAACTTTGAAGTTGATATTTATGGGGTTTTTAACATCCATAAGTTACAAAATTTTTATATTATGAAATGTATGGAAGGAAGTGAAGGCAATGTTCAAAAATAGAACTTTATTGATTACGGGAGGAACAGGAAGTTTTGGTAATGCTGTTCTTAATCATTTTCTTAACACTGATATTGGTGAAATTCGTATATTTTCTCGAGATGAGAAAAAACAGGATGATATGCGTCATGTCTACAATAGTGATAAGGTAAAATATTATATAGGTGATATTCGTGATCTTTCTAGTATTAAAAATGCAATGTATGGAGTTGATTATGTATTTCAAGCCGCAGCATTAAAACAAGTCCCTTCTTGTGAATTTTTCCCTTTAGAGGCTGTAAAGACAAATGTTATTGGTACAGATAATGTATTAACAGCTTGTATTGAAATGGGTGTAAGAAAAGTAGTATGTCTTTCTACAGATAAGGCGGCTTATCCAATTAATGCCATGGGCACATCTAAAGCTATGATGGAAAAATTGCTTGTAGCAAAGTCAAGAACAGTTGATTCAGCAAAAACACTAATTTGTGGCACACGTTATGGAAATGTAATGTGCTCAAGAGGGTCAGTAATTCCACTTTTTATTGAGCAAATTAAAGCAAATCAACCACTGACTATTACAGATCTTAAAATGACACGTTTTATTATGAGCTTAGAAGAAGCTGTTGAACTTGTTATATTTGCATTTGAAAATGCTGAGAGCGGTGATATCTTTGTACAAAAAGCTTCAGCTTGCACTATTGGAGTTCTTGCAGAAGCAGTTAAAGAACTTTTTAATGTAGATAATGAAATTAGAATTATTGGTATTAGACATGGTGAAAAAATGTACGAAACACTCCTAACAAAAGAAGAATGTTCTCATGCAATTGATCTTGGAAATTTTTATCGTGTACCAGCAGATAAGCGAGATTTGAATTATGATAAATATTTTAAAGTTGGTAATCAAGAACATGCACATTTGATAGAATTTAATTCTGATAATGCAAATTTATTAAATATTGATCAGGTAAAAGAGAAATTATTATCATTAGAGTATATTAGAAATGAATTAGAGATGTGGAGGAAGAGTAAATGAAAATTCTAGTAACTGGAGCAAAAGGTTTTTTAGGAAAAAATTTAATTGCTCAGTTGGAGAATGAAAAATATGCTGATATCTTAAAATACGACATTGATACAGATCCATCGTTAATAGAACTATATACAAAGGAATGTAATTTTGTATTTCATCTAGCAGGAGTAAATAGGCCTGAAAATGAAGAAGATTTTATGGAAACTAATTATGGTTTTACACTAAAATTGCTTGGAAATTTAAAAAAGCATAATAATAATTGCCCTATAGTTATATCCTCTTCAACACAGGCAGCTTTAGATAACCCATATGGAAGAAGTAAAAAAGCAGGGGAAGATTTAGTTTTTGAATATGGAAAAGAAACTGATGCTAAGGTTCTTATTTATAGGTTTCCTAATATATTTGGCAAGTGGTGCAGACCAAATTATAACAGCGTTGTTGCAACATTTTGTAATAATATTGGATTAGACTTACCTATAAAAGTAAATGATCCAATGACGATAATGAACCTTGTATATATTGACGACGTAGTCGAAGAATTAATTAATGCTTTAAAAAATAAAGAAAATAAGTTGAGTAAATATTGCTGTGTAAGAAAAGTATATACTGTAAAACTTGGAGAAATAGCAGATTTGCTTAAAAAATTCAAAGAAAATAGAATAAATTTAAATATTCCAAATATGTCAAGTGAATTTGAAAAGAAATTATATAGTACGTATTTAAGTTACTTGTCACCAAATGAGTTAGAAATTCCATTAAAAATGAACAGAGATTCTAGAGGTTCTTTTACAGAGATTATTCGTACAGTAGATAGGGGGCAGTTCTCTGTAAATATTACAAAGCCTAAAGTAAAAAAAGGAAACCATTGGCATAATACAAAAAATGAAAAATTCCTTGTGGTAAGTGGTAAAGGTTTAATACAACTTAGAAAAATTGATACAGATGAAATCTTAAATTATTATGTAAATGGTGATGAAATGAAGATAGTTGATATTCCACCAGGGTATACACATAATATTATTAATATAGGAGACATTGATTTAATAACATTTATTTGGGCTAATGAGCCGTTTAATCCAGAAAAACCAGACACATACTATTTGGAGGTATAGAGATGGAGTATTCGGAAACAAGAAGATTGAAATTAATGACTATCATCGGTACAAGACCAGAGATTATCAGATTGTCTGAAGTTATAAAGAAGTGTGATAAATATTTTGAACATATTCTTGTTCATACTGGCCAAAATTGGGATTATAGACTCAATGAGATATTTTTCGAAGATTTGAATTTAAGAAAAGCTGATTACTATTTAAATGCAGTTGGGGAAAATTTGGGAGAAACCATTGGGAATATAATTGCAAAGAGCTACAAAATATTAGAAGAGGTACAGCCAGACGCACTTTTAATTCTAGGTGATACAAATTCAGCTTTATCAGCTATACCAGCTAAGAGGCTTAAAATACCAATTTTCCACATGGAGGCAGGAAACAGATGCTTTGATGAAAATTTACCAGAGGAAATTAATCGTAGAATTATAGACCATATAGCTGATGTTAATTTATGTTACAGTGAACATGCAAGGCGTTATTTGAATTATGAAGGTGTTGCTAGAGAGCGGACTTATGTTACTGGTTCGCCATTAGCAGAAGTGTTATCAGCCAATATTAACAAAATTAATAATAGCAAGATAATTGAAAAGTTAGGATTAGAAAAAGGTAAGTATATATTGTTGTCCGCACATAGAGAGGAAAATATTGATGATGAACAGAACTTTTTTGCATTAATGAATGCTGTAAATGCCATGGCAGAGATTTATGAATTGCCTATTATTTATAGTGTTCATCCACGTAGTAAAAAGTTTATTCTGCAAAGAAGCTTTAAGTTTCATCCAAAAGTACGAAGTTTAGAGCCATTTGGGTTTTCAGACTATAATAATTTACAAATCAACGCATTTTGTGTAGTGTCTGATAGCGGGACTATACCAGAAGAAGCATCTTATTTTAAATTTCCTGCGGTATGTCTAAGAACAAGTACAGAACGACCAGAAGCTATTGATAAAGGCAATTTCATTATTGGTAGTATTACTACAAATGAAGTCTTGCAGGCCGTTGAGCTTGCTACTAAAATGTATGAAAATTGTGATATCGGTGTTGAAACTCCTGACTATGTAGATGAAAATGTGAGCGTAAAAGTGGTGAAGATTATTCAAAGTTACACAGGAATAGTCAATAAGATGGTATGGAGAAAGTAATAAATTACAAGATCTTGAGAAGAATTAAATAATTACAAATTTTCCCTCGCTTATGAAATAAACTTTATATTTAAGAATTCAAAATGGCAATGATTATTTTAAAATGTATTAATAATAATTGAAAAAGAGGAATACTATGAAGAAAGTGATCGTATTAGTTGGAGAAAGTTTATCTGCAAACGGAATTTGTGCGGAAGCAATTATGAAGGAATTGAAAAGTAATGGATATAAGGTTACATGTATAACGAATAAGGAGTATAAAACAAGCAACTATGAGGTTAGGAATGGAGTAAAATATATAAGGATAAAACCTCGATTAATTAATAGATTGAATAGTTGGTGTGATAAACATATAGGATATAGATCATGGTTAGTAAACAAATTTTCTACAGTTATAAATAAGATTAAACTAATAATTTTCATACCGCTATGGCCACTTATTTCACCAATGTACACTTATAGGTTTTATAAGGTATTGAAAAAAACATACAATGAGGAGAAATATAACTGTGTTATATCGATTTACACACAAATTGATACTGTAATTGCAGGATGCTTAATCAAAAAAAAGCATCCTGAAGTTAAATTTGTGCCATATTTTTTAGATGCTCTTTCTGGAGGGTATGGACCTAAAATTTTTTCTAATGATTGGGTAATCAAGCGAGGGTTAAAGTGGGAAAGAAAATTATTGCAAAATGCTGACAAAATAATTGTTATGAAATCAAGCCAGAAGCACCATGAGAAGTATAGCAAATTAGAAAAATATTATTCAAGAATAACGGTTTTAGATATTCCTTTGATTATTCCTAAAAAACAGGAAATAATTAATACTAATATACTTGATAAAAGTAAAATAAATTTAGTATATATAGGTACTATTCAATATCAAATTCGTAATCCTCGATATATATTAGAAATTTTTAAAAGGATTAATGTCAACAATTGTAGATTAACATTAATAGGCAATAACAACTGTCATGAAATAATAAAAAGGGCTCAAGTTGAGAGTAAAAATGAGATTGTAGTAATGAAAAGAATATCCCATACTTATGCTATAAGTGTATTAAGTAATGCAGATATTTTGGTTAATATAGGTAACAATATTAGTTCTATGGTACCAAGCAAAGTATTTGAGTATATGTCAATAGGAAAGCCTATTATATCAACATACTCGATTAATAATGAACCAAGTTTAACATATTTAAAGAGGTATCCACTTTCTTTAACAATAAAGGAAGATTTAGAACACATTAATGAAGCTGTCTTGCAGGTTGAAAAATTTATTAAAAATTCTAATGGGAAATTGGTTGATTTCAATGTAATTAAAGATGAAATGTATATAAATACACCACAGGCATTTGTCGATGAAATAAAATTAGCAATTGATCATTAACTAAAATAATGTTGGTATGAAAAAATGTTACATATATTGCATATAATTTGAATATAATGGTAATATAATATAATATCAATATAAAAAACTTTAAGGAGGAGAGAGTTTATGGAAACGGTAAGAATTAATGAAAAATACGCTAGTTTATTAAAAGGGCAAATTAGTGAAAACACAATAAATTTAAAGGATATTCAGGATTTTGATATAGAACAAATAATTATGGAAGATAAAATAATATATGATAAGTCAAAATTAAAGGATATTGGGATAGAATTTGGCAGTGAGGAGTTTTTCATATGGAAAGAAGGAAATAAGAAGTTGTTTTTCCCAGCGCTAGACGCTCCATGGGAAGTTAGAAGAGCGTGGAGAGAGCATAAAGAGAAAATATCAAAACAAACAGGGAAAGATAAAAAGAATTTTAGAAATTTAGAAAATCAAATATGTTTAAATATGACAAAATTTAATGGATTATTTTTTGGTACAAGATTAAAAGATCTTACTGATTATTCAAATCTAATTAATTTAGCTATTAAAACATATAATGAATTTTATAATAGAACAAAAAATTCTATATACAAAGAATATGTAAATATATTATCAATATAATTATTAGTTGTCTGAAATAGATGTATAAATTATTCTATTGCAGGCAATTTTTTTAATGCATAAACAAGTAAAACTTTAATAACTATTTGCAATTTGAAAGGATAAATATTAATTTTGTAATAAAAATATGTCTAAATTATTAATAAAAACTATTTGAATTATATATCTACGAAAAGAATTAGATAAATAGGATGTTTGATATAAAGAGTGAATTCATAATTTATTCACAAAATGCGAAAAATAATTGCAAACATCGAAAGAGGACGAAAAATGATAAAAAATAAGAAAAAAGAGATATTGTAAACGTATTTATAGTCTAAAAAAAGAATTTACTTTAAAATACTACGAATATATAATTTGATGGTATCTCAAGAAATACCAATTTTAAAAATAAGTATATTTGTTTTAAGTTAATTAGCGGAGGAAGAAAATGTTTAAGAAAATTCAATCCTTATTTTTAGGGAAGGCCTTAAAGACTACTGAACTTACTAGCGAAAAATATAGCATTGTTTGGGGATTACCAGTATTATCAAGTGATGCTATTTCATCAGTGGCATATGCTTGTGAGGAGATATTAATGGTATTAATACCAGCATTACAAATTGCAGCATATAAACCTTTAGGATATGTAGCTTTAGCAATTACAGTACTGTTAAGCATACTTATATTTTCCTATAGACAAACTATAGATTGTTATCCAAATGGAGGAGGATCTTACATAGTTGCAACTGATAATTTAGGAAAAACACCTGGACTTATTGCTGCAGCATCCCTTACCATTGATTATGTATTAACTGTGGCTGTTAGTACATGTGCAGGAACGGCTGCTATAACTTCAGCTTTTCCAAGTCTTTTACCGTATAAAGTCATAATAACTGTAGCTCTTATTTCACTTTTAGCTTTAGGTAATTTAAGAGGAATGAAAGATTCAGCAAAATTATTTGGAATACCTACATATTTATTTATATTATCAATACTTATTATGATTTTAACAGGAATTTTTAAAGTCTTAGTTTTAGGACAAACCCCTGAAGCAGCAGTACAATTAACTGAGCCAATGCAAGATTTAACTATTGTATTGTTCTTAAGAGCATTTTCAGCAGGATGTACAGCACTTACAGGAGTTGAGGCAGTAAGTGATGGTATACCCAATTTTAAAGAACCATCACAAAAAAATGCTAAGATAGTACTTGGGCTTTTAGCTGGAATTGTTTTTGTGATTTTTGGCGGAGTTTCTTATTTAGCAACTATGTACCAAGCTGTTCCTTTTCAGGATAGAACTGTAGTAGCCCAAATTGCTATCCAAATTTTTGGACAACATAGCATAATGTTTTATGTTGTACAAGCTACCACTGCAGTTATTCTAGTAATGGCAGCTAATACTGCTTTTGCAGATTTACCACTGCTTTTATCTTATTTGGCAAGAGATGGATATATAGCGAGGCAGTTCTCTAGCAGAGGAAAGAGATTGAGTTTTTCTAATGGAATTGTATTATTATTTTTAATATCGTCAGGGCTAGTAATAGTAGTTGGAGCAAATTCACATCATTTGATTCCACTATATTCAGTTGGTGTATTTATTTCTTTTACACTATCACAATTTGGTATGTTTAAAAGATGGTTTAGAACAAAAGAAGGAAATTGGAAACATAAAGCTCTAATTAATGGACTTGGTGGAACAGTTACAGCAATAACTTGTGTAATAATAGCTGTTAATAAATTCTTTGATGGAGCATGGATAATAATTTTATGTATTCCTTTCTTAGTTTTAGTGATGACAAGAATTAAGAGACACTATGAAAAAGTTAGAGAAAATTTAAAGGTTGATAAAGAGCCGAGCGAATTGATATTTAAACAAAAAATGCCAAACCACATAATTGTGCCTCTGCAAACTATTAATAAATCTTTTATAAAGAGCTTAAATTACTCTCTAGTTATAGGAGATTCAATAGAAGTTTATCATGTTAGCACCGATGAAGAACAAACTAAAAAATTAGTAGAAAAGTATAATAAACTTGGTATTGATATTCCACTAGTGATAGAACAAGCACCATATAGAAATGTAAATGAAACTCTTATAAATTATGTTGATAAAAAGCAAGGTGAACTAAATAAATGTGAAATGCTTACAATAGTTATGCCTCAATTTACAATATATAAGTGGTGGCATAAAATACTTCACAATCAAACATCTATGTTTTTAAGACAATCATTTAAAAAGAGAAGAAATGTTGCAGTAGTAACTATACCATATATAATACATGAATAAAAAAGTGGCTATTAGCCACTTTTTTTATTTAGAGTTATATAGCAAAACTAGTCATTTTTATTCCAGGGTCAGTCATGGAATCATAGTCTAGTATGCTATCTAATTCACTTTCTGTTAAGAGTTTTTCTTTTAATATAATAGTTCTAATTGATTCGCCTGTTTTTAAGGAAGTTTTAGCTACTTCTGCTGACTTTTTGTATCCTATGTGAGGACAAAGAGCAGTAGCAGTGCAGACACTTTTATCTAGAAGTTCCATACATCTATCTTTATTTGCTGTTATTCCAGTAATACAATTGTCAGTTAATGTTTTTACTGCATTTGTTAAGGTTTCTATAGATTCAAATAAGTTATAAAATAGCACTGGTTCAAAAGCATTAAGTTCTAATTGTCCAGATTCAGCTGCCATTGTAATAGTAAAGTCATTTCCTATTATATTAAAGGCAACTTGAGACATAACTTCAGGGATAACTGGGTTAATCTTACCTGGCATTATAGATGATCCATTTTGTTTGCTTGGTAGATTAATTTCAGCTAAGCCTGTTTTTGGACCACTTGAAAGTAAACGTAAATCGTTTGATATTTTAGAAAGATTAATAGCACAGGTTTTAAGAGTAGCTGAAATAGTGACAAACCCATCTAAGTTTTGTGTAGCATCAATTAAATCTTCTGATTGATTGAGTTTTAAATTTGTAACTTCTTGAAGGGTATGAGTAATGTTGCATATATAGAAGTTACTTGCATTTATTGATGTTCCAATAGCAGTGGCACCTATATTCAGCGAACGCATTTCATTTTGAACTTTATTAAGTCTATTAATATCTCTTTGTATCACAGCTGAAAAGGCGTGAAATGATTGCCCAAGTCTAATAGGTACAGCATCTTGAAGTTGTGTTCTACCTATTTTCACTATAGAATCGAATTCTTTTGATTTTTGAATTAATGCTTTATTAAGTTGGTTTAATTCTAAAATACATTTTGGAAGGAGTTTTAAAACAGTCAGTTTACCGGCAGTTGGAAAAACATCGTTTGTAGATTGTGCCATATTAACATGATCATTTGGATGAACAATGCTATAGTCTCCTTTAGTTCCGCCTAAAAGTTCAATGGCACGGTTGGCTATAACTTCATTAGCATTCATATTGCTTGAAGTACCGGCACCACCTTGTATAGGATCTACAACGAATTCATTGCGAAATTTTCCATTAATAATTTCATTACAAGCAGTTATAATGGCGTCCGCAATTGAATCTTTTAAAATGCCTCCATTTTTATTAGTAATGGCAGCAGCTTTTTTTATTTCAGCAAGACTAACAATAAAATCTTTACTTAGTTTTCTATTAGTTATAGGAAAGTTCTCTTTAGCTCTTAAAGATTGAACTCCATAATATGCATTTTCAGGTACATTCATACTACCTATTGAGTCAAATTCTATTCTTGTTTTCATAATGATCCCCCGTTTCATATCTTTAATATAAACGAGAATATCACTTTGAAATTACAAAGTAAATGATATATAAATAACTGTGAATAATAACTAGTTTAAAGATTTTTAACTTAAATATATTAGTTTTTTGTTAAGTTACCTTTATAAATCAAACATTATATATTTAATAAAACCTAACTAAGTAACAGGATAGTAATTGACAGAAACTTTAAAATATTCTGTGGGCTAATAAGTGAACTTAAAAAATTTAAGTTTTTAATAAATTAGGGCTTGTATTTATATCAAAAAAATATTATCATATATATAGATGCAAGGGAGCATATTATAGCGTAGCTATAATATGCTCTTTTTTTATAATTATTTGAGAAATAGGGGTGTCAAGATGGACAAGGTAGACTTAAAACTTTTAAAACTTTTACAAGAGAATGCACGTTATCCTCTTAAACAACTAGCTGAGCAAGTTTTTTTATCTCCTCCTGCAGTTTCAGCAAGAATAGATAAGCTTGAAAAATCAGGTATAATAACAGGTTATCGAGCTACGGTAAATCAATTAGAATTGGGATATAATATAGTGGCTTTTATAAATTTGGCAATGAGTCCAAAGCTAAAACCAGAATTTTATCCATTTATAAATGCTTGTCCAAATGTTATTGAGTGTAACTGTGTTACAGGAAGCTATTCCATGCTTATTAAAGTGGCTTATCATACAACTATTGAACTAGATACATTTATAGGACATTTGCAAAAATTCGGAAATACTGAGACTCAGATAGTATTTTCAACTCCTGTTGAAACAAGAGGAATATCAGTAACTTGTGATTAAATATAATTAAAATCAGCCAATTCTTTGGCTGATTTTAATTATTTAGAAGCCTCTTTTTTTTGCTTCTATTCCACTTTCATTTATTCCAGGTTGTTTAATAGTAGTATTAAAGCTATTTTTAGCATATTGGTCTTGCGATTTAAATCCATTTTTTAAGTAGTTTTCTTTAGTAAACTCTCTTTTGTTTTCATACCTCATAAAATCATCTCCTTCAATAACTGTATATAACAATAGTATTCCTTAATGAAGAGCAAACAATGCTAATAATAATTGCCTTTACAAATAGAATTATCCTTTAAAGATGGATGCGTCTAACAAATAAGAGAAATTGGTATTATTTATGAAAAAATGACTGTATTTGATTGAAAATGAATGTTTTTGATTAAAATGTGTTGACATGTGATTTGTTTTGAAGTATATTATGTTTAAGGAAGTGATGTAAATGTTAACAGAAGAAAGACATAGGTTGATTTTAAGTAAATTAGAAAGGGAGTCTGTAGTTCATGTAAACGATTTGGTTAACTATTTAAATTCATCTGAATCAACAATTAGAAGGGATTTAAACACACTTCATAAAGAAGGAAAATTAAATAAGGTTCACGGTGGTGCTACATCTATTAAACAAGTATCAATTAATACAAAAGAAGAAATAGTTGAACTTAGACAAAATTTAAATTTAGATGAAAAACTTAAAATAGCAAGGGAAGCTGCAAGGCTCATTAAACCAAACGATATGGTTTATCTTGATGCAGGTACAACTACTGAATTAATGATTGATTTTATTGAAGAAAAGAATGCGGTATTTGTTACCAATGGAATAGTTCATGCAAAAAAATTAATTCAGAATCATTGCAAAACATATATTTTGGGTGGTGAGTTAAAGCTAATTACAGAAGCTATAGTAGGTGTAGAAGCTATTAATAGTTTGAGAAAGTATAATTTTACCAAAGGCTTTTTTGGTACAAATGGTGTAGATAAACAAAGAGGATATACTACGCCAGATATAAGTGAATCAATGGTAAAAGAAGAAGCAATTAATAGAAGTAAGAAATCATATATATTATGTGATACATCTAAATTTGAGCAAATAAGTTCTATAACTTTTGGAGAAATTAATAAGGCAATAATAATTACAACAAAATTAAAAGATAAATCATACAAAGAAATGACGAAAATAATGGAGGTGGATATTTAGTGATTTATACAATTACTTTCAATCCTGCTTTAGACTATATTGTTAAAGTAGAGGACTTTAGATTAGGAGAAGTTAATAGAACTTCTTCAGAAGAAATTTATGCAGGAGGTAAGGGAATAAATGTATCAATTGTTTTGAGAAATCTAGGAATAGATAATAAAGCTCTTGGTTATATTGCTGGATTCACTGGAAGAGAAATAGAAAAAAAAGTTAAAGAATTTGGATGCAAGACTGATTTTATTGAATTAAATGAAGGAATGTCTAGGATTAATGTGAAAATTAAGGCATCTGAGGAATCAGAGATTAATGGAAGTGGACCATCTATTACCAAAAAAGACTTGGAAAAGCTTTATATAAAGTTAGAAGAATTATCTAATGATGACATTCTAGTTTTAGCTGGAAGTATTCCAAAAACATTACCAGAGAATATTTATGAGACTATAATGCAAAGATTAAATGATAGAGGCATTAAGTTTATAGTAGATACAACTGGTAAGTTATTAATGAATGTTTTAAAATATAGTCCTTTTTTAATTAAACCAAACCATCATGAATTAGCAGAACTCTTTAATGTAGAGTTGAAAAATGAAGATGATATAGTTTATTATGCTAAAAAGCTTATAGACTTGGGAGCACAAAATGTTGTTATATCTAGGGCAGGTGATGGAGCTATATTAGTAAATTCAAAGTTAGAAGTTTTTAAAAGCGATGTACCTAAAGGTGTTTTAAAGAATTCCGTAGGAGCTGGTGACTCTATGGTAGCTGGTTTCATTGCAGGATATTTAAAGAATAAAGATTTAGTTGAAGCTTTTAAAATGGGTGTTGCAACAGGAAGTGCAAGTGCATTTTCAGAAGGTTTAGCAACTGAAGAAAAAGTATACGAATTACTTAATCAGATAAAATAATTTCTAGGAGGTAAGTTTTATGAAAATAACCGATTTATTAAAGGCAACTGGAATTGAATTAAATCCTAACGTTAAGACTAAGAGTGAGGCTATTGATAAACTTGTAGACTTAATGAGTTTAACTGGAAATTTACGTGATAAGGACGCATATAAAAAAGCAGTTCTTGAAAGAGAAAGTTTAAGTACAACAGGTATTGGTGAAGGGATAGCAATTCCTCATGCAAAAACTACAGCTGTTAAAAATGCAGGACTTTCTGCAATAGTTCTTAAAGATGGTATTGATTTTGATTCACTTGATGGTGAACCAGCTAAATTATTTTTCTTAATAGCAGCACCAGAAGGTGAAAATAATTTACACTTAGATGTATTAGCTAGATTATCTACTATCTTAATGGATACTGATTTTAAGAATAAATTAATTAATGCTAAGTCTAAAGAAGAATTCTTAAGTTTAATAGATTCTAAAGAAAATGATAAGATAAAAGAACAAAATAACAAAGAACAAAAATCAGGATATAGAGTTTTAGCTGTAACAGCATGCCCAACAGGTATTGCTCATACATTTATGGCAGCTGAAAGCCTTGAAAATAAGGCTAAAGAAATGGGAGTTTCAATAAAGGTTGAAACAAACGGATCTGGCGGAGCTAAAAATGTTTTAACTAAAGAAGAAATTAAAAACTGTGAATGTATCATTGTAGCAGCTGACAAAAAAGTTGAAATGGCTAGATTTGATGGAAAAAGAGTAATTCAAACAAAAGTAGCTAATGGTATTCATAAATCAGAAGAATTAATTAACAAAGCTACTAATGGAACTGCACCAATCTATCATCATGAAGGTGGAGCATCTGAAGAAGGGCAAGATTCAGGAGAAAAAGAAGGAATAGGAAGACAAATTTATAAACACTTAATGAATGGTGTTTCACATATGTTACCATTTGTAATAGGTGGAGGTATACTAATTGCACTAGCATTCCTTTTAGATGATTATAGTATTGATCCTTCAAAATTCGGATCTAATACACCGCTAGCAGCATTCTTTAAGAATGTTGGAGGAACAGCATTTGGATTTATGTTACCAATACTTGCAGGTTTTATTGCAATGAGTATAGCTGATAGACCAGCACTAGCTGTTGGATTTGTTGGTGGAGCTTTAGCAAACGCTGGAGGTTCAGGTTTCCTAGGTGCATTACTTGCAGGATTTATATCAGGTTACTTAGTTCTTGGTTTAAAGAAGGTATTTGATAAGTTACCAGCTTCCTTAGAAGGTTTAAAACCAGTTTTATTATATCCTTTCTTTGGTATATTACTAATTGGATTTATAATAGTAATTATCGTAAATCCACCAGTATCAGGTTTAAATAATGCAATTAATGGTTTCTTAGCAGGTATGGGTTCAAGCAGTAAGATTTTACTTGGTGCATTACTAGGTGGAATGATGGCAATAGATATGGGTGGTCCTTTCAATAAGGCAGCGTATGTATTTGGTACAGCATCACTTGCAAGCGGACAATTTGATATAATGGCAGCTGTTATGGCTGGAGGTATGGTACCACCACTTGCAATAGCATTATGTACAACTTTCTTTAAAAATAAATTTACAAAGAGAGAAAGACAATCAGGTATAACTAACTACATAATGGGATTATCATTTATTACTGAAGGTGCAATTCCTTTTGCAGCAGCAGATCCAATAAGAGTTATACCATCTTGTATAGTAGGTTCAGCAGTAGCTGGAGCAGTATCTATGGCTTTTGGATGTGGGCTAAGAGCACCACATGGTGGAATATTCGTTCTACCAGTTATAAGCAATCCATTAGGATATGCAATTGCTATAGTTGCAGGTGCAGTTGTAGGTATGATATTATTAGCTATTCTTAAGAAAAGAGTAGAAGAATAAACAAAAAAAATTCCTATTGACTAAAATAGTCAATAGGAATTTTTTTATTTAATATACAGTAGTAAGAGCTTCTAATGACTCACGTATTTTCCATTCATTAGATAAATCTGTCATAGTCAAAATCTCATCTCCAGCTTTTAAAATTGTATCACCTTTGGGAACTATGGTAGCTTGCCCTCTTTTTATAGACACAATAAGTGCGTTAGGTGGTAATACTATATCTTTTATTGTTTTGTTTTCAGCTTTAGACCCAAAATGAATTATATTTGCTATAATTATTTTTTTCGTGCTCTCTTTATGATATTCATTAATATTATTTTTCTTTAATAACGAATCTAATAAAGAATCATAAATTGGTTTACTTTTAAAAGCTTCAGCTACAATATAAGCTATTATTGAAACAATTGTTAAGGATAATAAATGGCTAAGGGAATTTGTCATTTCAGTAATTAGAATTATTCCTGTAATTGGAGCTCTTACTATTGCAGTAAAATATCCTGCCATTGATATAATTATAAAGTTATTGAAAAATTCTGGATTTACACCAAAATAATTTATTACTACATATCCAAAAAGAGCACCTATGCTTCCACCAATTATAAGAAGTGGAAAGAATATTCCTCCAGGTGCACCTGAACCAAAGCTAATCATAGAAAAAATAAACTTTCCAATTAAAATCAAAATCAGTAATTCTAAGGTAGAACTAAGGGATAAACTTTCAATCACGGCATGTCCACCACATAAAACCACGGGAAAAATTAATCCTATAACTCCAGCAAAAAGAAAAGGAATTATCATTTTTGTAGAAGATTTTAACTTGATTTTTCCGTAAATTTTTTGAGAATTTAATGTGCACCAATTATAAAACACTCCTGATATTCCAAGTATAAGTCCAAGTATAATAAGAAGCCAATAGTTAGTTAGAGGAATAGGAGTAGTTTTACCAAAATTGAAAACTGGTTGAAGCCCAAAAAATTCTTTAGCTATAAAATCTGAAGCCACAGCTGCAGTTATAGTAGATAGTAGAACAAGAGGAGAGAAATATTTATAAATTTCTTCCAATGAAAACAAAACTCCTGATAATGGCGCATTAAAGGCAGCAGCAAGTCCAGCGCTAGCACCACTACTCATAAGTAATCGCCTCTCTAACCTAGAACTTTTAAATTTTTTGCTTAATATATCTCCAGTACAAGCACCTAATTGAACTGATGGACCTTCTCTTCCTAGAGATAATCCGCAGATAATAGATAAAACTCCACCAATAAACTTATAAAAGATAATAGAAATAGGTCTATTTGTTAAATAGCCTCCAACTATACCTTTTACTTGAGGAATTCCACTTCCACCTGAAAAGGGTTCTTTTTCTACAATTTTTCCAACAATCCATCCAATTATGGCTAAAATAATAAAACAAAAGGGAATTATCCACTTATTATTACGTTGAAAGTTATAAAATATAAATGAATATTCTTCAGCATAAGCTAAAGCATATCTGTATAGTATTGCTACAAAGGAAGTCATGACTCCTACCAATAGTGATTTTAATACTAGCTTAAGTTTACTAGTACTACTATTAGTAATAATGTCAAAATTGTTACTCATAATTTTCACCTCAACATCCATTATATAACTTTATAGATAATTATGAAAAGCTTGGACTTAACAAATGTATTTTTAAAAATACATTTACTTATTAAAATATTTTATATATAGGAAATAAGCATATTCTTATATGGTAATATTCCTGTATGGTAATATTCTTAAGAATATGCTGATATAATGCGGGTTTCGGAAGATTTACCTAGTATGACGATTTTATTTTAGGATTTATAAAGAAAATTTATATTTTAACTGAAATTTATAGTATAATATTTCTTAGAATGTAAAGGGAGTGTAGCTAAGAGAGTGAAGCTACCAAATTAATAATGGATGGGGAACATAAAGAGATGACAATGGAATTAGAAAAGTACTACAATAAATTTTGTGAAGATAAAAGATTAACGAGAAGACATGGACAAGTTGAATATATCACTTCCATGAAGTATATTCACCATTACCTAGTAGGTAATGATAATGCAAAAATTTTAGATGTTGGAGCAGGCACAGGGAGATACTCTGTACAATTAGCCAATGAAGGATATGATGTTACTGCAATTGAACTTGTGAAGCATAATCTAGGTGTTTTAAAATCAAAAGGAAGTTCAGTAAAAGCAATGCACGGAACAGCATTAGATTTATCAAGATTTCCAGAAAACACATTTGATGTGACATTGGTGTTTGGACCGATGTATCATTTATATAAATTTGAAGACAAAGTGAAAGCTTTGCAAGAGGCAAAAAGAGTAACCAAGGTTGGTGGTGTTATATTAGTAGCATACTGTATGAACGAGTATAGCATATTAACATATGGTTTTAAGGAAAATAATATTCGTGCTAGTATAGATAATGGAAAAGTTACTGACGATTTTCACGTTGTATCGGAACCAGAAGATCTATATGATTATGTAAGAATAGAAGATATTAATAAATTAAATGAGGAAGTAAGATTGCAGAGAATAAAGATAATTGCAGCAGATGGACCAGCTAATTACATGAGACCTATTTTGAATGCTATGGATGAAGATACTTTTAAGCTTTTTATTAGTTATCATTTTACTACTTGTGAAAGAGAAGATTTGCTTGGAGCAAGTGCACATACGTTAGATATCTTGAGAAAAGAATAAGGTTATGAAAAGATATATTTAAAATATATTACATAGAATAAATGGACAAGTAGATTTTATATTAGGTAAGATATATATTATAAAATAGTTAGTAAAATATATGAAGTTTTACTAACTATTTTTTTGGGCAAAAATTAATGGAGAGCAATCTTAAAATAATGAATATTGAAGTAGTGTTAGCTTTCTTATTATATGAGGGCTATCGATTATGGTGGTACAGTTATCCCAATATATGAATAGTATGGCAATAGTGAAAGGATTAAAGTTAATAATGTAAAGCTACAATTTTTTTGAATTTTATATTTACTTAATTTTGGAGGATAGGTGTATGAATAAAATAGTTTACGATTTTCTTGTTAAAATAGCATATAGGAGTGAAGTAGTCAAGGTTAAGGAAAAATCGAAGGTATCAAGAGAATTTCCTTATGAAATTAAAGTTATAGCTGAAAATCTTTATGTACCTTGGGCTATTGCAATAAGTGATGAAAATAAACTATATGTTACAGAGCGGTCAGGAGCCATTAGAATTATAGAAGCTGGTAAACTTCTTCCACAGCCGCTAATCACATTCCACGAACCCTTTGTAAGTCAAGGAGAAGGTGGTCTAATGGGAATTGCCTTAGATCCAAATTATTCAGTAAACCGCTATATATATGTTATGCATTCATATTTAGAAGAGGGCAGAATTAACAATCGTGTTGTAAGATTATTTGAAAGGGATAATAGGGCATCTATGGACAAAGTTCTTCTAGATAAAATTCCAGGTGGACAAATTCATAATGGTGGAAGGATAAAGATAGGTCCTGATAAGAGATTGTATATAACAGCAGGAGATGCAGGAAACTCTATGCTAGCTCAAGATCCTAAAAGTATGGTTGGAAAAATACTTAGAATAGAACTAGATGGGAGCATTCCAAAGGATAATCCAATTGTTAATTCACCTGTTTATAGCTTAGGACATAGAAATCCACAAGGTTTAGACTGGAATTCAAAAAATGTCTTGTATGAATCTGAGCATGGACAATCAGCCCATGATGAGATAAACATAATAAAACCAGGAGCTAATTATGGATGGCCTATAGTTCAGGGAGATGAAGGTTCTAAGAAAGTAATAATAGAAAAACCATTAATACACAGTGGAGAAGAGACATGGGCACCATCTGGTATTACTTTCGTAAATAAAGGTCCTTGGAAGGGAAAATTACTTGTTACCAATTTACGTGGGAGACAATTAATGGCTATATCATTTAATGGGAATGGAACAGTAGTTAAGAAGGTAGAGTCTTGGTTTAAGAATGAATACGGACGCTTACGTGAAGTTATTCAGGCTAAAGATGGTTCCATTTACCTTGCAACAAGTAATAGGGATGGTAGAGGAAACCCTGATGTATTAGATGATAAAATTATTAAGCTTACTTTAAAATAAAGTGATTTTTACAAAGCCAATGTTTATTTTCATAAACGTTGGCTTTGTTATAGTGATATTAAATTTAATCCTCTAATTTTTTTATATTTTCTAATCCTTGAATTATTCTTTTCTTTGAGAAATTATATTTTGTAAGTTTACTTTCATCCCATTCACTTATTTCCTTATAAAAAGATAAAGCTATTTCAAAACTTCGTCTAGATTTACGTGATTTTACTGCTTCAAATATTATTTTTTCTGCTTCATCTAGTTTACCTTCATGGACATATTTGTTAACCATAATTTCCAATAATCCATCTTCTGAAATACTAACATTATCTTCTTCAAATTTAATATTGCTTTCTATAGCGTCTTTTCCTGAAGTAATAGCAACTAACATTTTCCCAATTGATTCTATTAATCTTTTCATGTAATCACTTTCAAACATTTACAAATCCCCTCCCTAACCCCAAGTATTAGATAACTAGAAATACTTTACAAATTTTATTATAATTATATATCAATGAATTTTTGATCGCAACCACATCAAAAGTGGTAACTTATGTTACAGAAAGGAAGTTGTTTTTTGTGCTATAATAGCAGAGAATAAAATATTTTAGGAGGAAAAGATATGAAGTTAATTACAGTATCAGGTCCGCCTTCATCAGGAAAGACATCTATAATAATTAAGACTATAGAAAGATTAATAGAAGAAGGTTTAAAAATAGGAATAATAAAATTTGATTGTCTTTCAACTAAAGATGATGAAACATATAAAAAGTTAGGTGTTAAAGTTAAGGTTGGTTTATCAGGAGGATTATGTCCAGATCACTTTTTCATTAGTAATATAGATGATGGTGTTAAATGGGCAAAGAAAAATGATATAGATATTTTAATAAGTGAAAGTGCAGGTCTTTGTAATAGATGTTCTCCACATATTAAAGATGTATTAGGTATATGTGTTATAGACAATTTATCAGGAGTTAATACTCCAGAAAAGATAGGGCCTATGCTTAGAATGGCAGATGTAGTTGTGGTAACAAAAGGGGATATTGTATCACAAGCAGAACGTGAAGTATTTGCTTTTAAGGTAAGAAAAAGTAATGGAAGAGCTAAAATTATATTTATAAATGGAATAACAGGACAAGGTTCCTATGATTTAGGAGTGTTCTTTAAAAAAGCTAATGATATTGATACATTAGAGGGCAATAGTTTAAGGTTTACTTTACCTAATGGCACATGTTCCTATTGTTTAGGGGAAAGAAAAATTGGAGAAGAATATCAAAGAGGATATGTTAAAAAGATGGAATGGAAGGAGGAAGTTTAGATGAAATCTATAACAATTTTAGGTGGACATAATAAAATTGGAGCACTAGAAGATGTTAACTTAACCCTTCTTCCAGGTGAAGTAATATCGATAGTAGGGCCTACAGGATCAGGGAAAAGTAGACTACTTGCTGATATAGAATGTTTAGCTCAAAGGGATACACAAACAGGTAGGAAAATCCTTGTAGATGGGGAAGAACCTCTTGAAGAAAATAGATTTTCTATAGAAAATAAGCTAGTAGCACAGCTTTCTCAAAATATGAATTTTGTCATGGATCTTTCAGTTAAAGATTTTATTTTAATGCATGCTGAAAGCAGGATGATTGAAGATGCAGATGAAATAGTAAATAATATAATAAATTGTGCTAATGATCTTGCTGGAGAAACCTTTTCATTAGATGTTCCTATAACTCAGCTTAGTGGAGGACAGTCTAGAGCTTTAATGATTGCTGATACAGCAATGCTTAGTGCTTCACCAATTGTTTTAATTGACGAAATTGAAAATGCGGGAGTAGATAGAAGAAAGGCATTAGATTTATTAATAAAGAATGATAAAATAGTATTAATGTCCACACATGATCCTATTTTAGCATTAATGGCAGATAAGAGAGTGGTAATTAGAAATGGTGGTATAGCAGCTTTAATAGAAACAAGTGAAAAAGAAAGAGAAAATTTAGAAATTCTATATAAAATTGATTTAAAGATGATGGAGATCAGATCTAAATTAAGAAATGGTGAACATATAGATTTTCATGTTGAAATATAGGAATAAATTGAACATTTTAACTTAAAGTGAATACTATAAAGTATAAAAAAAGCTAGTAGGAGGCTTTAAGTTAATGAACGGCTATGAGCTAATAATGAAAATCCAAACAAGGATGAAGGATCCAGTTTTTGCTCAAAGGTTTAATGCTCTTGTAGCTGAGCTTAATAATATTCCAGGGCTTCAACAAGAGGTAATGAATATAGTAAAAATAAGTGATGAAAAAAAGAGAAAAAAAGCTATGGATAAATTACCTAGTAAAGCAAAAAATATTGTTCAAGAGATTTTTACATTGATAAATAATTAAATTTGAAATGAATATGACTATAGATGTTAATTGTGATTAGAAGAATAAACATCTATAGTTTTTTTTATATAAAAAACTATAATATTATGAATTGGTACAACATATCATAATTTATGAAAAAGTATTTTATTTAGGGGGTACTATGGGTAATAGTTGCAAAAGATTTAAGCCTTTAGAAGATTATATTGCTAGTCTTAAAGTTAAACAAGGTGCACTAATTGAAGTCTTACACTATGCTCAAGATTTATATGGTTACATAGGAGAAGAGGTACAAGAATATATAGCTAAATCTATGAATATACCGAAAGCAAAAATATACGGAGTGATTTCATTTTACTCATATTTTTCAACAGAACCAAAGGGTGAGAATGTTATAAGCGTATGTACAGGCACTGCTTGTTTTGTTAGGGGAGCTGATGAGATACTAGAAGAGTTTAAAAAGAGGTTGAAAATTAATCCTGGGGAAACTACAATTGATGGAAAGTTTACACTTAACACTTTAAGATGCGTAGGATCATGTGCACTAGCTCCAGTAGTAAGTGTTGGAGATAGACTATATGGGAAGTTTAAAAAGGAAGATGTTGATAAAGTAATTAGAGAGTTTAGTGAGGATCATTATGGGAAAAATTAAAGATTATAATGAATTATTAGACTTTAAGAATGAAATTTCTATGAACTTAGATATTAGATTTAATCCAAGTGGGGAAAAAACAGAAGAAAAATATATCTTAATTTGTGGTGGTCCAGGGTGTAAAGCATCTACATCAGATATAATAAAGGATGCTTTTGAAAAAGAGATTCATTTAAAAAAGTTAGAAGATAAAGTTAAGGTAATAATGACAGGATGTTTTGGATTTTGCGCTCAAGGACCTATCATAAATATAATACCTGATAATACATTTTATATAAAAGTTCATGAATCTGATGTAAGAGATATAGTTTCTGAACATATTATAAAAAATAAAGTTTTAAAAAGATTACTCTACACTGATCCAAAAACAAATAAGAAGATAGAAAGTAAAAAAGATATTCCGTTTTATAAAAAGCAAAATAAAATAGCTTTAAGAAATTGTGGGATTATTGACTCAGAATCTATTAACGAAGCAATTGGAAGTGGGGCTTATACGGCTTTAGGTAAAGCAATAACATCTATGACTCAGAAAGAAGTTATTGAAACTATTAAGGAGTCTGGACTTAGGGGAAGAGGAGGAGGAGGATTCCCAACAGGTAGAAAATGGGAAACGGCATGGAAGTATTCAGATCCAGTCAAATATGTAATATGCAATGCAGATGAAGGAGATCCTGGTGCATTTATGGACAGGGCAATATTAGAAGGAGATCCTCATTCTGTTTTAGAAGCAATGGCTATATGCGGGTATGCTATTGGATCAAGTCAAGGATATATCTATATAAGAGCAGAATACCCTTTAGCAGTAAATAGGTTAAAGATTGCTATTAGTAAAGCTAGGGAAAAGGGTTTATTAGGTTTAAATATTTTGGGAACAGATTTTAGTTTTGATATAGAAATAAGGTATGGGGCTGGAGCTTTTGTTTGCGGAGAAGCTACTGCATTAATTCATTCTATAGAAGGTTTAAGAGGAGAACCTACAATGAAGCCTCCAAGAACAGCGGAACATGGATTATGGAATAAACCGACTTGCGTAAATAATGTTGAGACATTTGCTAATATTAATCCAATTATTAATAAGGGAGCTAAATGGTATAGATCTATAGGAACCCATAAAAGCACAGGAACAAAGGTTTTTGCATTAGCAGGCAAAATTGAAAATGTTGGCCTTGTGGAAGTTCCAATGGGAATAACTTTAAGAGAAATAATTGAGGATATCGGTGGAGGGGTAAAAGACGGCAAAGCCTTAAAAGCTGTACAAACAGGTGGGCCTTCAGGAGGCTGTATTCCAAAAGAGCTTATAGATATTTCTATAGAATATGATAGTTTAAAGTCTATTGGTTCAATGATGGGTTCTGGTGGGATGATAGTAATGGATGAAGACAACTGCATGGTTGATATATCTAAATATTATATGGAGTTTACTGTAGATGAATCCTGTGGTAAATGTACACCATGTAGGATAGGAAATAAGAGAGTCCTAGAGATTTTAGAAAAGATTACTTTAGGTGAAGGAACAGAAGAGGACTTAGTAAAATTAAAAAATCTATGTGAAGTAATAAAATCAACATCTCTTTGTGGTCTTGGGGAGTCTGCAACTAATCCAGTGTTAAGCTCTTTAAAATATTTTAATGAAGAGTATATGGAGCATGTTATAGATAAAAAGTGTAGAAGTAGAGCTTGCAGAAAATTAGTTGTCTATGAGATTTCAGATAAGTGTATCGGGTGTGCAAAATGTGCTAGAGCTTGTCCTGTTTCATGCATTCATGGAAAAGTGAAGAGTAAACATGAAATAGATAAGTCAAAGTGTATTAAATGTGGTGGATGTTATTCAATTTGTCCAATTAAAGCTGTTGTATCTAAATAGGAGGTTTATATGGTTAATGTAAATATAAATGGAATGAGTGTTAAGGTTCCAAAGGGTGCTACTATTCTTGAAGCAGCAAAACTTCTCCATATAAATATTCCTACACTTTGTTATATGAATATGAGTGATGGAGAATCTATAAATTGTAAAGGTACTTGCAGGGTATGCATGGTAGAAATAGAAGGATATAAGGATTTAAAACCTGCCTGTTCATTTGAAGTAAAAGAAGGAATGAATATATATACTAATTCAGAGAAAGCTGTTGAAGCTAGAAAAACTATTATTAAGCTATTATTATCTAATCACCCAAATGACTGTTTAAATTGTGCAAAAAATCTAAGCTGTGAACTTCAAAAAATAGCTAGTTTCTACGGTATTAAAGGTGTAAAGATAAAGGGGGAAGAGATAAGAAGAAAACTTGATAGAAGTACTCCAATAATAAGAGATGAGGAAAAATGCATTTTATGCAGAAGGTGCGTTACTGCATGTTCAGATGTTCAAAACGTAAATATCTTAACTCCAGCAGAAAGAGGATTTAATAGCTTTATATCAACCTTTAATGAAAAACTATTAGATAATAGTGAATGCACGTATTGTGGACAATGTGTTGCAGTATGTCCAACTGGTGCTTTAACAGAAAGGATGGATTACAGTAATTTAGAAAATAACTTAAATAATAAAGATAAGTACATGGTAGTACAAATTGCTCCAGCTGTAAGGATAGCTTTATGCGAGGAATTTGGAGTAAGCAAGGAAGTCATTACAGCTAAAAAGATAGTAACAGCTTTAAAATACTTAGGATTTAAAAAGGTATTTGATACAAATTTTGGGGCAGATTTAACTGTTATGGAGGAGGCAGAGGAACTTATTGATAGAATAAAGGCTAATGAAAATTTACCTATGTTTACAAGTTGTTGTCCTGCATGGGTTAGGCTAGTTGAGACAAACTATCCGGAATATACTAGTTTACTTTCAAGCTGTAAATCTCCTCAACAGATGTTTGGAGCTATAGCTAAAGCATATCTTCCTAGGAAGATACAAATAAATAGAGATAACTTAGTCGTTGTATCTGTAATGCCGTGTACAGCTAAGAAATATGAAGCAGAGAGAGAAGAAATGAAAGATGATGTGGACATAGTAATTACTACAAGGGAATTAGCAAAACTTATAAGACAATACTCAATAGATATAATAGATTTAGATGAAAGTGATTTTGACAGTCCTATAGGGGAAGGCTCTGGTGCTGGAATGCTTTTTGGAGCCAGTGGAGGGGTTATGGAAGCAGCCCTTAGAACTGCATATGAAAAGCTTAGTAGCAAAGCTTTAGAAGAAATTGATTTCCTTGAAGTAAGAGGTCTTAATGGGATTAAAGAAGCCACAATTAAGATAGATGATAGAGAAATAAAGGTTGCAGCAGTTAGTTCTCTTAAAAATGCTCAAAAAATTATGGAGAGTGTCATTAGCGGTGAAAAAAACTATGATTTTATTGAGATAATGGCATGTCCAGGAGGATGCATAAATGGAGGAGGACAGCCATATATTCAGTCTGATAGGATAAAGATTGAAGAAAGAATGAAGGGAGTCCATGAAATAGATAGGAAGACAGCAATAAGAAAATGTCATGAGAATCCTGAAATCATAGAGGTTTATAATGAATTTTTAGATAGGCCTAATAGTAGATTAGCACATGAACTGCTTCATACTAAATATAAGGGTAATTAAGCGCTTAGAACTTTATCTATAAATAAAAGGGCAAGATGAATCTTGTCCTTTTATTTATAACTAAGAGTAGAATTTATTAATTTTGTTTTGTTATGATAGGCTTTCCATCTTGATCTAATAGTGGTGTTAATCCTCCAGAAGTTCCGTTAGTAACATATAAGTAATTCACTCCAGTTTTGTTATCTACAATTACTCTGAAAATCTCAAAAGCTCCTTGTGTAGATATAATTTCAAACCTTTTATTTCCGCCCATAAAATTACCTCCTATATCTGAATGGTTAGCTCGTTTTAGTAAATATATAAGCTTTTTTAGTTGTTTATTTAATTATATGGGATTTAAATAAATAAATTCGAGTTATTTGCATGCATGTTTCTATTAAAATAGAGATTATATACAATGTATTTCTTGGGAAATATTTACATATGGTAATTTAAAAAATTCAATTATGGTATAATGTGTATATTAAAAATTTCAATTGCCTTAAAAAGGCATCAATGGCAGTCTTAGATTTGAATCTAGTTTTGATATCATTTTTAATAATAAGGAGGAGTATACAATGAAATTCTTAAGTCCTTTGATAGTGGTTTCAAATATGGAGAAGTCAAAGAGATTTTACAATGAAGTTCTTGGTTTAGAAGTTCAGGTGGACTTCGGCTCAAATGTAACCTTAACAGGAGGTATTGCATTGCAAACAAAAGATTCTTGGATGGGCTTTATTCAAAAAAGGGATAGTGAAATAGTTTTTGGTGGGAATTCAGCAGAACTATATTTTGAAGAAGATAATTTTGATTGTTTTATTGAAAAATTGAATAACATGAAAGATATTAACTTTGTCCATACTTTGATAGAACATTCTTGGGGGCAGCGTGTTGTACGGTTTTATGATACTGATAAACATATTATTGAAGTTGGGGAAAATATTATTATGGTTGTGAGAAGGTTTTTAAAAAGTGGAATGTCAGTAGAGGAAACCGCTGCTAGAATGGATGTACCAGTTGATTATGTAAAGTCTTGTCTAGAATAGATAATAAGCTTTAGGGGTATGTGATTTATAAATATAGCATTATAAGAGAAATTGAGAAAAGTATTTATAATAATTATGGAAAAATGGTATACTTGATAATAAAATAATTTTTAACGAGGTAGAGAAATGGAAGAAATGAACTTACAGGGATTAAATGGAGAAGAGGTTTGGAAAAAGGTATATAATAAAGAGCTAAGTACCAAGAAAAATGTTTTGGAATATATAGATGCTTTAAGAATACTTAAAAAGAGTGAAATTGACTATGATCAAATGCAAAGTGTTTATGATTTTGTTTATGAGAAAATAGATGATATGAAAAGTTTAATAAAACCAAACACTATAATGTTTTTGAAAAATGAATTAAAGAAGCAAATAGGTAAATATGTTTTTGAAAAGGAACCAAAGAAAACAGATCATTTCCTCGAATTTTTTGAGGAGGCTTATCCACCTGAGGAAAGAAGAAAAGATTTCACTTGGGTTCTAATGGATGTAAATAAGATATCTGATGAACAAATATGGACTACATTAAAATATATTAATTTTTGCTGTGTTAAAGGAGCTAAATTAAGCCCAGATGAAAAAAAAGATATAATAAGAGAAGTTAAAAGATTGGTAGAAAGAAAAAATATAAAGAAAATCAATAATATTAGAAGTTTAGAAAGTTTAAATAAAGAATTAGGAATAAAGATAATATCAAAAAAAGATTACTTCAAGGTTGAAAATTTAGAATAATTTGTTGATAAAAGCTTCAGTTATGTAATAAAATGGTTTAGGGGGTGAATTATGCGAAATAAGTTTGGAGATATTCTTTGGGGATTAGGTTTTATAGCTATAGGTGTTGGATTTGCAGGGAATACATTTGGATTATGGGATTTTAGATTGTTTTTCAATGGATGGTGGACATTGTTTATAATTATTCCATGTATTATATCAATGATTCAAAGTGGTGTTAATACTGGAAATTTGATAGGGCTCGTTATAGGTGTATTATTATTTATTAATTCAAATGGATTTTTACCAAGACATATAATAAGTAAGTTAATTTTCCCGAGTATACTTATATTAGTTGGACTTAGTATCTTGTTTAAAGGTAGTTTTAAAAGCAACTATAAAGTAAATATTCATAAAAATTATGTTGGCAAAGATGGATATATATCAATAACATCAATTTTTACAGGTCATGAAGTAAGAACAGTAAGTGAAAATATAACTGGTGGAGCGGTTACAACTGTATTTGGTGGCGTTGATTTGGATTTAAATAATGCTATTATTAATAAAAATATAACTATTAATGTTACATCCATATTTGGTGGTGTTAATATTTTTGTTCCGTCAAATGTAAATGTTAAGGTTTCTAGTATACCTATATTTGGTGGGGTAAGCAATAAAGCTTCACAAAGTGATTTTATAAATTATCCAACAGTATATGTTAATGCTACTTGTATATTTGGTGGTGTAGAAGTAAAGTAATGAAAAGGAGCTGTCTCCAAATGATTTAAAATCATTTGTCGGAGACGGCTCCCTTTTTTGAATTTGAAGAAATTATTCAACTTATTT
>NZ_SULK01000020.1:0-255 GCF_007115085.1 Clostridium sp. HBUAS56017
AGGTGTAAGTGTGGTAACATATTTAGCTGACTGATACTAATAGGTCGAGGGCTTGACCAAATAAAATACAAGAATACAACAAGGAGCTGTGTGCAATTTTCAAAGAATAAAATTCTTTGAAAAAGTTATTGACAAATTTTATTTGACAAATTATAATAACTTATGTATTGAATCTGGTGATAATGGCGTAGAGGAAACACTCCTTTCCATTCCGAACAGGAAAGTTAAGCTCTACAGCGCTGATGGTACTGCATG
>NZ_SULK01000020.1:382-75176 GCF_007115085.1 Clostridium sp. HBUAS56017
TTGGATCTTTAGCTCAGTTGGTTAGAGCAACCGGCTCATAACCGGTAGGTCTGGGGTTCGAGTCCCTGAAGGTCCACCATTTTGGGGGTATAGCTCAGTTGGGAGAGCACCTGCCTTGCACGCAGGGGGTCAAGAGTTCGAATCTCTTTATCTCCACCATATAAAGAAGTTATGAATGATAAATTCATAACTTCTTTTTTTAGTTTACTTAGAATGGTAGATAACTTAATGAATATAGAAACTACACTTTTAACATTGAAACTTGAATGTTAATACTAAAGTAAATTTAGCAAGTATATAAAATTGATAATATATGTTCATAATGTTATTATTAATAATAGATAATTAGTATTAGGAGAGATCATTACTATGGTTATATATAGAGTTAAACAATTTATGTGGGCAATTGCATCTAAGTTTAAACCAATAGATATAAGTGTTATTAAGAAGTATTTAAATAACGATGAAGAAAATTTGTTTAATAAATTGAGTAAATCAGAAAAACATCATTCAATAAGAGTATGTAAAGATGCCTTAAGCAAATCCATCTTAAGGGATGTAGATAAGGAAAAACTAGCTAAAATAGCTTTACTACATGATGTTGGAAAATCGTTAGGAAACTTAAATATAATAGATAAATCATTAATTGTTATTCTTGATAAGATGACCAAAGGGAGATTAAAAAGATATAATTTTAGTAAAAAAATAGATATATATTATAACCATCCAAAAAAATCAGTTGAGTTGTTAAGAAATATACATAAGTATGATGATGAATTTATAGAGGCTATTAGAAAACATCATGGGAAAGATATAGGAACAAATGTATATTTGAAGATAGTAAAAGAATGTGATGATAGTAATTAGTTAATGAGGGAAGGTAATTAATTATGAATTCGAATGATAGAAGAGAGCAAATATTAAAAAACTTAATAGAAAGTAATAAGCCAATTAAAGGGACTGAATTAGCTATAAAATATAATGTAACAAGGCAAATTATTGTTAAGGATGTAGCGATACTAAGAGCAAAAGGCAATAAAATAATAGCAACCCCGGACGGATACATAATAGGTAGAGAAGAAAATAGGGTGAAGGAAATAATAGCAGTAGTACATGATGATAGTCGATTAGCAGAAGAACTTAATATTATAATAAAATATGGAGGGATTGTCGAGGATGTTATAGTTGAACATCCATTATACGGTGAAATTAAAGGGATGTTAATGATAAAAAACTTAAATGAATTAGATAAGTTCTTGGTAAAATACAGAAGCAATGAGGCCAAATTATTATCTTTACTAACAGATGGAATTCATATTCATACTATATCAACTGATACAAAAGAGAATATGAGTAATATTTTAAAAGAACTAAAAATGAATGGTTTTATTATAGAATAGCTAAATTTGACGTTTATGTGGAGGTATATTATGGATTATGATGTATTAATTTTAGGTGGAGGAATAATAGGGTGTTCAGTGGCTTATGAAATGTCAAAGTATAATTTAAATATAGCACTCATTGAAAAGGATTATGATATAGCAGATGATATATCATTTGTAAATACATCAGTAGTCTACGATGGATCAGAAACTTCAGATCCTGTGATGGCATCATTAGAAAACATAGGGAGTAGACTAATAGAAAAAGCCTGTTCTAAATTTAAAGTGCCATATAAAAAAATAGGCGCATTAAGAGTAACTGATAGTGAAATTGCCATTAAAGGGATAGAACAGATGTATGAAAGGGCTAAGAATAGAAAAATAAGCAATGTTGAATTAGTGGATGGAAAAGAAGCATTGGAGATAGACAACAATTTAAAAATAGATGTAAAGAAGGCATTGTATTCGGAAAATGTTGCTATAATAGCTCCATATGATTTAGCAATAGCATATGCCGAAGTTGCTGCTGAGAATGGAGTTAACTTTAGATTTGAGGAAGAAGTAATAGAAATAAGTAACATTAATAAGGGATTCAAAGTGACCACAAATAAAAATAAATTTACTTGTAGAGTAGTAGTTGATACTATAGCGAATGAAATGTATGTTGACGGAAAAAGTATAAAGAAAAATGATATTATAGATGATAAAGAAGATTCAAAAAACATGAGTTATTATTTAATAGATGATAACATGGATAATCCTTTAGATAAAGTTGTAATAAAGGTATTAGACGAGAAAACATTTGTAATTAATATACCAAACTTATCTGGAGGATCTATTATAGGAATAAAGAATCCTAGAGCAGTAAATATAGATGATGGCATAGATTATGCCAATATGATAGTTCCTGGGATGGATAAAAGTAATGTAAATAATATATTTAGTGATACGTATAAGAAAGATTCTATGGTTATAGATGATAAGCATTTAAGCAATGGATATATAAGAGTAACAGGTACTCATTATGGGAAAATAACACTTGCACCTGCAATAGCACAAAGCATAAGTATATCCATAGCATATAATTTGAAAACTACTGAAAAAAAGGATTTCATAGATAAAAGAAGAGAAATATACAGATTTAGAGATATGAATAATGAAGAAAGAAATGAGTTAATATCAGTAGATAAGAGGTATGGAAATATAGTTTGTGTATGTAATGAAATAACTGAAGGAGAGATTATTGATTCAATAAGAAGACCTCTAGGAGCTAGAACAGTTCAAGGTATTAAAAGAAGAACAGGTGCAGCATTAGGAAATTGTCATGGATCATATTGTGTGAGGAAAATAATAAATATTTTAGCTAGAGAGATGGATAAAAGGCCAACCGATATAGTGGAGGATTCAAAGGATTCTAAGGTTTGGCTTAATAGGATAAAAGAATTTGATGAAGTATAAATACTTATAATAAGGGGGATATCTATATTGAAAGAAGTATTTACTAGTTTAGTTAGAATAAAGGGAGATAGTAAACATAGAGTTGTTTCTATAAAAAGTAGCGAAGCAGTTGACAGAGAACTATTTGTTCAGTTTTCCAAGGTATTGGGTAGAATATATGTAGGCACTCCAATATATATAGGAGATGTTATATGTAGAAATATACTTAATACTGGGGTCGATATAATATCTACTAAAAATATTGAAAAACAATAAAATGCCTTAGTAAAATATTGACAAGGACTAGAAAAGTGTTATATAGTTAATATAATAAAATAGTAAACCTTTGAAAAGGCTAGTAGTAATGATTTAATTTTAAGAGAGTTAGTGTTTGGTGCAAACTAATAATTTGTTATTATGAATCCACCTTGGAGGGTCTGTGATGAGCAGAACGGGAAATCGTTAAATTAATTAAGAGGATAGGATAAATTTATTCTATCAATTAGGGTGGCAACGCGGAGTCTTTCGTCCCTTTTTTAAGGGAAGGGGCTCTTTTTTTATATTTATTTTAGTAATTTGAGGAGGAAAAAGAATGTTAGACTTAAAAAGAATTAGAACTAATCCAGAAGGAATTAAAAAGGCATTAACAAATAGAGGAGAAGATTTTGATTCTTCAGTAATAGATGAAGTAATTTCTTTAGATGAAGAAAGAAGAAAAATACTAGTAAAAGTTGAAGAATTAAAAGGAAGAAGAAATCAAGTTTCAGCTGAAATACCTAAAAGGAAAAAGGCTGGAGAAGATGTTACATCTGTAATGGAAGAAATGAGAGAATTAGGTGATGAAATTAAGGCTTTTGATATAAAAGTGGCCGAAATTGACGAAAGAATAAAATATATCATGTTAAGAATACCTAATATTCCGAATCCAGAAGTTCCAGAAGGGGAAACAGATGAAGATAATGTTGAAATAAAAACTTGGGGAGAGATAACTAAGTTTAAGTTTGAACCAAAAGCACACTGGGATATAGGAACAGAATTAAATATTTTAGATTTTGAAAGAGGGGGCAAGGTAGCTGGTTCAAGATTTACTATTTATAAGGGTCTTGGAGCTAGACTTGAAAGGTCTATAATTAGCTATTTTCTAGATAAACATACAATAGAGAATGGATATACAGAAGTACTTCCTCCTTATATGGTTAATAGAGATAGTATGACAGGGACTGGACAATTACCAAAGTTTGAGGAAGATGCATTTAAGGTTGAGAATAATGGATATTTCTTAATTCCAACTGCAGAAGTTCCAGTGACTAATATGTATAGAAATGAAGTTTTAATAGGGGATGATCTTCCAATTAAGCATGCAGCTTATTCAGCTTGTTTTAGAGCAGAAGCAGGGTCTGCTGGAAGAGATACTAGAGGATTAATAAGACAACATCAATTTAATAAAGTTGAGTTAGTTAAGTTCTGTAAGCCAGAAGATAGTTATGATGAACTTAATAAGCTTGTAGAAGATGCTGAATCAGTACTTCAAGGATTAGGACTACCTTATAGAATAGTTAGAATATGCAAAGGGGATTTAGGATTTACAGCAGCGTTAAAGTATGATATAGAAGTATGGATGCCTAGCTATGGTAGATATGTTGAAATTTCAAGTTGTTCTAATTTTGAAGACTTCCAAGCAAGAAGGGCAAATATTAAGTATAAAGAAACTCCAAAAGATAAACCACAGTTTGTACATACTCTAAACGGGTCAGGTGTGGCCATTGGAAGAACAGTTGCAGCTATATTAGAAAACTATCAACAAGAAGATGGAAGTGTTTTAGTTCCAGAGGTGTTAAAGTCATACTTAAGATGTGATGTAATAAAATAGTAATGATTAATTAGCCAGTTTTTATTATAAAAATAAAAGCTGGTTTTTTATATTGAAATACATATATAAATATGTTAAATTCTAAGAGTGGGTGGTATTTTTATAGAAAGCTACACCAGATAATGATTTGTTATTTTAGACAGCTCATATCCATATAGGAATGGGACTAGAAAGTGTCACACTCTAGTTTTGGAGGTGATAACATAAAGATAGGGTTTATAGGAGCAGGAAAAGTAGGATTTTCCTTAGGAAAGTATTTTAGTATAAATAACTTAATGGTTGTTGGGTACTATAGCAAAAATTCAGATTCTGCAAAAGAAGCAGCAAGATTTACAAGTACTAAGTTCTTTGAAAATATGGAAGAACTTATAGAAGAATGTGATACTATTTTCATTACGACTCCAGATGGAGTTATAGAAGAAATATGGGATAGCATAGATAAGTTGTCGATTAAAAATAAAATCATTTGCCACTGTAGTGGATCATTATCTTCAGGAGTATTTTCTAATATTGAAAGCCATAACGCATTTGGCTATTCAATCCATCCAATGTTCGCAATCAGCGATAAATATAATTCTCATAAAAGATTAAAAGAAGCATTTATAACAATTGAGGGGTCGGTTAAATATATCAATTTAGTTAATGATATGTTTGTCAGGTTAGGGAATAAGACTAAAATTATTACAAATAAAGATAAAGCAAGATATCATCTAGCTTCCGTAGTTGCAAGTAATCATTTTATAGCTCTTGTGGAAGAGGCTGTTATTCTTTTAAGTGAATATGGATTTAATGAAAAGGAGGCTATTGAAGCATTGTATCCATTAATTAATAATAATGTCTCTAACATTCGATCTAAAGGTATAATTAATAGTTTGACAGGACCTGTTGAAAGAAATGATATAGGCACAATTGAGAAGCATATAAATCATTTAAATAATGAAGATAGAGAATTATATAAATTAATGTCAAAAAAATTGTTAAAAATAGCAATGATAAAAAATCAAGATAAGTGCTATGAAAAGATAGAAAATATGATTGGAGAATAGATTATGAAGAATACTAGTATAACGTTTAAGGAATCTAAACAAAGAAATGAAAAGATAACAATGTTAACAGCTTATGATTATTCAACAGCGAAGGTAATTGATGAAGCGGGAATTAATGGGATTTTAGTTGGAGATTCATTAGGAATGGTTTGTTTAGGGTATGAGGATACTCTATCTGTAACAATGGAAGATATGATACATCATTCAAGAGCTGTTGCAAAAGGGACAAAGAACGCATTAGTAGTTACAGACATGCCTTTTATGTCTTATCAAGCCTCAGTTTATGATGCAGTTATTAATGCAGGTAGATTAATAAAAGAAGGACGAGCTCAAGCAGTAAAACTTGAGGGAGGAAAAGAAGTTGCAGAAAGCGTTAGAGCAATAGTTAATGCATCAATACCTGTTATGGGACATATAGGACTTACTCCACAGTCTGTAAATGCATTTGGAGGATTTAAGGTACAAGGAAAAAGTGAAGAGACAGCTAAGAAACTTTTAGAAGATGCAAAAGCTGTAGAAGAAGCAGGGGCTTTTGCTGTAGTACTAGAATGTGTGCCAGCAAAATTAACAAAGCTTATTTCTAGTCAATTATCTATACCAACTATAGGAATAGGTGCTGGAGTTCATTGTGATGGTCAGATATTAGTTTATCAAGACATGTTAGGTTTATTTTCTGATTTTACACCGAAGTTTGTTAAAAAATACTCAAACGTAGGTGAAGTAATGAAAAATGCTTTTAAAAGTTACGATCAAGAAGTCAAAGATGGAGTTTTTCCAGCAGAAATTCATAGTTTCAAAATAGATGAAGATGTTATAGAAAAGTTGTATTAGGGGTGAGAAGTATGAAGGTAGTAAGTACTATTAAAGAAGTTAGAGATGCTGTAAGAGAGTGGAGAAAAGAAGGTTTAACTGTAGGTTTTGTGCCAACAATGGGATATTTACATGAAGGACATAAGAGCCTTATCGATAAGGCAGTAGAAGAAAATGATAGGGTTGTAGTAAGTATTTTTGTTAATCCTACTCAATTTGGACCAAATGAAGACTTAGAAAGTTATCCTAGAGATTTAGAAAGGGATAGTAGCTTATGTTCTGATTCAGGAGTAAATGTTATTTTTACACCTCAAAGAGAAGAAATGTATCCAGAAGGGTTTTGTACATCAATTAACATGACAGGACTTACTGAGAACTTATGTGGAAAAAGTAGACCAGTGCATTTTGGTGGAGTTTGTACAGTTGTAACTAAATTATTTAATATAGTAGCTCCAGATAAAGCTTATTTTGGACAAAAAGATGCACAACAATTAGCCATTATAAAGAGAATGGTTAGTGATTTAAATTTAAATATTGAAGTTGTTGGTTGTCCAATAATAAGAGAAGAGGATGGATTAGCTAAGAGTTCTAGAAATACTTATTTAAGTAAAGAAGAAAGAAGAGCCGCTGTAATATTAAGTAAGTCATTAAAGTTAGGATTAGAAGCTATAAACTCAGGAGAAAGAAATAGTAGAAATATTATAGAGTTGATAAAGGGAAATATAGAGAGTGAGAAATTAGCAAAGATAGACTATGTTCAAATAGTCGATTTATTATCAATGAAGGATGTTGAAACTATAGAAAAGCCTGTGTTGGTAGCTATTGCTGTATATATTGGAAAAACTAGATTAATAGATAACTTTATTTTTGAAATATAGTGGGGGTTATAGAAATGAACGTAACAATGTTAAAAGGGAAAATACACAGAGCAAAGGTGGTACAAGCTGAACTAGATTATGTAGGAAGTATTACTGTAGATATGGATTTATTAGATGCAGCAGGAATTTTAGAATATGAAAAAGTCCAAATAGTAGATATAGATAATGGACAAAGGTTTGAAACATATACAATAGCAGGAGAAAGAGGTAGTGGTTTAATTTGCTTAAATGGAGCTGCGGCTAGATGTGTTCAAGTTGGAGACAGAATAATTATAATGGCTTATTGTGAAATGAATAATGAAGAGGCTAAAACTCATAAGCCACATGTTGTATTTGTTGACGATGAAAATAAGATAAATAAAATATCCAGATATGAAAAGCATGGAAAGTTAGAGGATAATTAATATTCTTAAATGGATTTTTCTAAATAGTTAAGCTTTATATTAGAATTATTTAGATAAAATCCATTTTAAATTTTATGGAATAAAAATATTGACAAATAGTATAAAATATTAGTATAATAGCAAAGTAAGTTATGGAGAGATGGTCGAGTTGGTTTAAGGCACCGGTCTTGAAAACCGGCGTACCTTCGCGGGTACCCAGGGTTCGAATCCCTGTCTCTCCGCCAAAAAACCTCAACAATTAATGTTGAGGTTTTTTTTATTATAAACTATTTAAAAATTTTGCTACGGAATCATCTAAATTGCTTTCAATTACTGAAGTTGAAATATTTTTAAGTTCATCAACAGCATTATTAACAGCATAACACTCATCCGAAATTCTGAACATTGGAATATCATTTAAGTTATCTCCAAAGGATATAAGCTTGTCAAAATAGAAATAGTTCTTTAAATGGTTTATTGCATTAGCTTTTGATGCAGAGCTATGATATATTTCAAGATTCATAATTTTTTTATCGTAAGTATCTCTATATTTAACTAAAGATAAGCCAGGAATATGTTGTATTCTAGAATAAAGAGAATTAATTTTATCTTCATAGTCCATAATAGTAAAGTAAAGTATATCTAGGTTTTCAGGAGGTGCTTTTTGTACAAAAGTTTTATAAATTGTGTTTTTTCTTTCTTCATAAAATTTTATTTGATAAGGGTGCTTTAAAATATTATGATACACGAAAATATGATCATCTTTTATTGAGTATATAAAGGCATTTAAATTTTCTTCTGCAATAATATTTTGTAATGTAGAAATTAATTTTCTTTCAATAGTCAAATAATAAAAATATTTATTAGTTTTAATATCATAGATAGTAGCCCCATTCATAGTTACTATAGGAAGGGTTATATTTATACCTTTTAATATATTAACAACAGTAGCAGGTGTACGTGCGGTAGCTATTGTAAAATTAATTCCTTTATTTAGAGCCCTATTTAAAAGGTTCTTGCTATTATCTGAAACTAATGCTTGAGAGTTAAGTAAGGTTCCATCTAAATCTGAAATATATAAATTCATAATTACCTCCTTAAATTACTGATACTTTATTATATAATAGAAAAGTATTGTAGATAAGAATAATTTGAAAAAATTTTAATAAATGTGTTGACATAAGGTTAGAATGTTGGTACAATAGCTAAGTAAGTTATGGAGAGATGGTCGAGTTGGTTTAAGGCACCGGTCTTGAAAACCGGCGTACCTTCACGGGTACCCAGGGTTCGAATCCCTGTCTCTCCGCCATAATTTATTTGGAGAATTACTCAAGTGGCTCAAGAGGCTCCCCTGCTAAGGGAGTAGGCCGGGAAACTGGTGCGAGGGTTCGAATCCCTTGTTCTCCGCCAAAAAGCATCTATATAAATAGGTGCTTTTTATTTTAAATAATTATGTATTATAAAATAGAAAAGTAGTAAAATAGAATTATAATTAGTTTAGAGTCCTTTAATAGGACTCTTTTATTTTTAGGAAAAAGTATAAGTTTTAGGAGTTAATGCTATGGGAATAAGGTTTATCTATGGAAGAGCAGGATGTGGGAAGAGTTATTTTTGCTTAAAGGAAATTAAAAAGAAAATAGAAAGCATAGAAGAAAATAAGTTAATATATATAGTTCCTGAACAATATACATTTCAGAGAGAAACATTGCTTCTTAGAAATGTTGGAGAGAAAGCTTTACTTAGGACAGAAGTTTTAAGCTTTAAAAGAATGGCTCAAAGAATTTTTGAACAATGTGGTGGCAGAGTTAACGATAGAATGAAAGATTCAGGTCGAAGTATGCTTATTCATAAAATTCTTCAGCAGTCAGATGAAAAGTTATTATATTTTAATAGAATATCTAAGGAACAAGGTTTTACAGATATAATATCAGATACTATAAGTGAGTTTAAAAAGTATAATATTACTCCAGAGATAATTAGAGATAATTTGAAAAATGTTGAAGATAGAGAACTTCATGATAAGTTAGAAGATTTATCAGTAATTTATGAAAGTTTTAATAGAAATATAGCTGAAAACTTAATTGATGGAGATGATGAGTTAACAATATTAGCAGAAAAACTTAGAAGCTGTAATGTATATGAAGGAGCCGAAATATGGATAGATGAATTTACTACATTCACTCCACAGCAGATGGAGGTAATAAAAAGGTTGGCTAGCCAATGCAAAATTGTGAACATTACTCTATGCATGGATGAGTTAAATAAGGGAAATAGCAGCGAAATTACGGATATATTTAATGTTATTAAGTCAACCGAGCTAAGAATACTAAATATGATGAAGGAAAACAATATTGGATATCTTAAGCCAATTAATCTTAATGAAGAAGAGCCTTATAGATTTAGAAATAGCAAAGAACTTAGTCATTTGGAAAGATATTTTTTTACCTATCCATTTAAGGGATATATAAGTCCTATGGAGGATATAAGGCTTTACAAAGCTAATAACTCTTATGATGAGATAGAAACTGTTTCAAAAGAGATAATTAGGTTGGTTAGAGATGAAAACTATAGATATAGAGATATTTCTTTAGTGTGCAGAAATATAGATGAATACGAGAAAATTGCTAGTGTAATATTTAATGAGTATGAAATTCCATATTTCTTAGATAAAAAAATAGATATCTTAGATAACCCAATGGTTGTAATAATATTATCAGCATTTGAAGTATATCTAAAAAATTGGTCTTATGAAAGTGTATTTAAATATCTAAAGAGTGGATTAACTGATATAGATAGAGAAGAGATAGATATACTAGAGAATTATGTGTTGGCTAATGGAATAAAAGGATTTAAGTGGACTGGTAATTTAAATTTTCATGAAGAATCAGAAGAAAATGAAATCATTGAAATTATGGAAAGGGTTAGAAGACCTCTTATAAAGTTTCATAAAGATATGGAAAAAAATAAGAGTATAAGAGAGGTTTGTAAATCAGTATATGAATTTTTAGTTAGTTTAGATATCTTTAATAGAATAGAATCTTGGATAAAAGATTTTGAAGATAAGGGGATAAATAATAAAGTTAAGGAATATGAACAAGTTTCTGAAATTGTTTTAGATGTTTTAAATCAAGCTGTAGAAGTAATGGGGCAAGATAATTTGAGTATAGAAGAATTTTATAAAATAATAAATTCTGGGTTTGCGAGTAAAGAGATAGGAGTTATACCAGTAGCGTTAGATCAAGTAAATATCGGAGATATAGCTAGGATTAAAGGGAGAGAAGTAAAAGCTTTATTTATCGTGGGGGTAAATGATGGAGTTTTACCTGCTGCTAATAAAGAAGAGGGAATACTCTCAGATAGAGATAGAGATATATTAAAAGACATTGGAGTAGAATTATCATCAACTACTAAGTCAAAGGTGTTTGAAGAACAATTTATGGTGTATACTGCATTAACTTTAGCTAGTAACTATTTAATGATTAGTTATCCAATGGCTGATTTTGAAGGAAAATCTTTAAGACCATCTATAATAGTTCCTAAGATGAAGAGAATTTTTACAAAGTTAATTGAAGAAAGTGATTTATATAATTTAAGAGATAAGAAAGACAAGTATGCTAATGTTGTTGCCCCCATTCCGACATTTAACAATCTTATATTAGCCTTGAGAAAAAACTATGAAATGGAAGAAATTGAGGATTATTGGGATCAGGTATATGCTTGGTATAAAGATAAAGAGGAATTTGAAAATAAGTCAGGAAATATACTTAATGGGTTGGATTATAACAATGCAGCAGAAGTTATGTCTACAAGCAAGATAAAAGATTTATATAGTACAGATAGTGGAAGACTATTATTTAGTGTCTCTAGGCTTGAAATGTATGCAGAATGCCCGTTTTCCTATTTCGTTCAATATGGTCTTAAAGCAAAGGATAGAAAGGTATATGAGTTTTCAGCTCCTGATTTAGGTTCATTTATGCATGACATACTGGATGAATTTACTAAACGTGTAAAAGGTGAGAAGATATCGTGGTCCGAGTTAAATGCAGATAAGTGTAGAATTATAGTTGGTGAACTTGTTCAAGCAAAGCTAAAGGAGAATAGTAATTCTATATTAAATAGTAGTAAAAGATATAAGTATTTTACAGACAGATTTAAGAGAGTTATCACTAAGTCTGTATCAATAATAGCAGAACAAATGAGAAAAGGGCAATTTGAGATATTTAGTAATGAATTTGTGTTTGGAAGTTTTAATGATGGAGCTCCAATTAAAATAAGTTTACCTTCAGGAGAAGATGTGTTTTTAACTGGTAGAGTTGATAGAATAGATTCTTTAGATATGAATGGAAACACTTATATAAGAATAATAGATTACAAATCCGGAGCAAAGAAATTTGATTTAAATGAATTATATTATGGATTACAAATTCAACTTTTAGTGTATTTAGATGCAATAATTAAGAATTCTAAGTATATACTGAATAAGCAGGCTATTCCAGGGGCTATATTATATTTTAGGATAGATGATCCTATTATTAAAAGCAAAGGTGATCTTGAGGAAGATCAAGTAAGAGAGCAAGTGCTTCAAAAACTTAAAATGAATGGGTTATTACTTAAAGATGCTGAATTGGTTAGATCAATGGATAATGATATGGAGACTTATTCATTGGTTATTCCTGCTACATTTAAAAAGGATGGGGATTTTTCATCAAATAGTTCAGTGATTACAGAGGAGCAGTTTAGTATATTAAGGGATTATGTAAATGAGAAAATGATAGAATTATGTGAGGATATGTTAAGTGGAGTAATAAGAATAGAGCCTTGTAAGAACTTGACAACAGCATATTGTGATTATTGTGATTATTCTGCTATATGTCAGTTTGATACAAGTATAAAAGACAATAAATATAAGTTAGTCTTGAAAAAGAATGAAGATGAAGTTTGGAATATGATAAAAAGTACAGTAGAAGGAGGCTATGGTAATGGGGGAAACTAAATGGACTAAAGAGCAGTTAGATGCAATTGAAACTAGAAATTGCAACTTATTAGTAGCTGCAGCTGCTGGATCTGGAAAAACTGCAGTTTTAGTAGAAAGAATAATACAAATTATAACAAATGAAGAGAACCCTGTGGATATAGATAGATTATTAGTCGTTACTTTTACTAGTGCAGCAGCTTCAGAGATGCGAGAGAGGATAGCAGGTGCTATAACTAAGGCTTTAGAAAGAAAACCAAACTCAAAAAATCTTCAAAAACAATTAACTTTATTAAGTAGATCTAATATAACGACAATGCATTCATTTTGTCTAGATGTTATAAAGAATAATTTTCATGTAATAGACATAGATCCTGGATTTAGAATACTAAATGAAACAGAAGGTGTTCTTTTAAAAGGTGAAGTAATAGATGAACTTTTTGAAGATAAGTATGAAGAAGAAGATAATGAATTTTTAACATTAGTTGAAGCATATAGCGGTTCAAGGGACGATAGAAAACTTAAAGATATAATATTAGATTTATATAGATTTTCAATGAGTGGACCTTGGCCAGAAGTATGGCTTAGAGAAAAAGCAGAAGATTTTAATGTTAAAGATAAAGAAGAACTTTCTAAAAGTAATTGGGTTGAGGTTCTTAAAGAAACTCTTAAAATTGAAGTTAATGGATTAATAAGTATGGTTTATAAGTCTATTCAGATATGTAATGATACAGTAGGTTTGGAGCCGTATTTGGAAAATTTAGAATCAGATAGATTAATATTAGAAGAAATTTATGAATCTTTAGATAAGGATTTAGATACTATTTATGATAAGTTATTTAATGTAAGTTTTTCAAAGCTTAAAACAATAAAAAAAGGTGCTGTTGAGGATGATAGTATAAAAGAAACTGTTAAGTTAATTAGGAATGACATAAAGAAGAAGATTGGAAAAATAAGAGAAGATATATTTTCAGCGAATCCAGATGAAATGTTAAAAAGTGTACAGAGGTCATATACTTACATGAAAGAACTTACAAACCTTGTAATTGAGTTTCAAGAGAGATTCTCTAAGGCCAAAAAGAGTAAAGGAGCATTAGATTTTAATGATCTTGAACATTTATGTTTAAGAATATTAACTAATGAAGAGGTTAATGTTAAAGAGAATTTTAAAGATCATTTTGATGAAGTTTTAGTTGATGAGTATCAAGATTCAAATAATGTTCAAGAAGCTATTATTGATTTAGTATCAAGAAAAAACAGTGATAACCCTAATGTATTTATGGTTGGTGACGTTAAGCAAAGTATTTATAGATTTAGACAGGCAAAACCAGAGTTGTTTTTAGAAAAGTATAATACTTATTCTAAGAATGAAGGTAAAAATAGAAAAATACAATTATATAAGAATTTTAGAAGTAGATTTGAAGTAATTAGTGGAGTTAATTTTGTATTTAAAGAGCTAATGTCCAAGGTTGTTGGAGAATTAGATTACACAGATGAAGAGGCACTAAATTTAGGAGCTGATTATAAGTTGTTGGAGGAGACAGGGGTTACTGGAGGAGATGTTGAACTTCATGTGTTTGATAAATCTTCTTGTATTGATGAAAGTAGCAAAGAAGAGGTTGCAAGTGAGGAACTAGAAGAAGATGTTGGGGCAATTAATATAGAAGCTAGAATTGTAGCGAAAAGAATAAAGAAATTACTGTCTAGAAAAGAAAAGGAAACTTTTAAGGTATTAGATAAAGAAACAGGAGAATATAGACCAGTTACATATAAGGATATTGTTATACTCTTAAGAGCAACTAAGAATTGGTCAGAAATATTCTTAGATGAATTAGGAGCACAAGGTATTCCTGTATATTCAGATACTGGCTCAGGATATTTTGAATCAATAGAAATAAGAACTGTTATGTCGCTTTTGAAGGTTATTGATAATCCAATGCAAGATGTGCCTTTAATTGCATCATTAAGGTCACCTATATTAAATTTTACAGTAGAAGAGTTAGCCAATATAAGATTAATTAATAAAGAAGGCTATTTCTATGAAAATATAAAGTTAATATGTACTGATGAATATAAAGAAGATATTGTATTAAAAGAAAAGTGCTTACGTTTTATTAAAAAACTTAATGAATGGAGAGATAAGTCGGTATATATGCCGATAGATGAATTGATATGGTACTTGTATATGGATACTGCTTACTATGGGTATGTAGGAGCTATGCCTAATGGAGTATTAAGACAGGCAAATCTTAGGATACTATTTCAGAGGGCGGAAGTGTATGAAAAAACAAGTTTTAAAGGATTGTTTAACTTCATTAATTTCATAAACAGGCTTAGAAAATCATCAGGAGATATGGGAAGCGCAAAAATTTTAGGGGAAAATGAAGATGTAGTTAGGATTATGAGTATTCATAAGAGTAAGGGATTAGAATTTCCTATAGTATTTTTATCTGGATCTGGAAAACAGTTTAATTTAATGGACTTGAATAAGAATATACTATATCATGAAGAACTTGGATTAGGTCCTGAATTTATTGATCTGGAAAAGAGGGTAAGTCATAGCACTTTGCCAAAAGAAGCAATAAAGCAAAGGATTAGACTTGAAACTTTATCAGAAGAAATGAGAATATTATATGTAGCATTTACAAGAGCAAAGGAAAAGCTTATAATTACAGGCTCAGCATCAGATTTAGAGAAATGGGCAAAGAAATGTTGTAATGCAGCTAATTTAGATAAAGAGGTCATACAATCTTCAGAGGTCCTTAAAGGAAAATCATACTTAGAGTGGATTGGGATGGCATTAGCTAAACATAAAGATGGAGAAGTGATTAGAGATTTAGTAGGAATTTTAGGTATAGAAATAAAAGAAAGTCTATCATCTTGGAATATTAAGTTTTGGAGTAAATCAGAATTAGTTAATGAAAATACATTAGAAATCATAGATGAAACAAGAAAAGAAAATCTTTTTATAAATTCAACTTGTGAAATGATAGATGAAGAGATTGAAAGAAGGTTAGGGTTTAGATATAAATTTAAAGAAGCGACTAATATCAGAAGTAATTTTTCTGTATCAGATTTAAAAAAGAAGAATTTTGAAGAGTTGGATACTAACGAGGGTAGTGAATTTTTTAAAGATAAAATAGACATAATTCCTAAATTTCTTAAAGAGGAAAAAGGTATTACTTCTGCTGAAAAAGGAACTGCAATTCATTTTGTTATGCAGAGGATTTACTTCAATAGGGTTAATACAGTTGATGAAATAAAAGAGCAATTAAATGAATTATTAATCAATGACCTTTTAAGTGAGGCTGAACATAAGGCAATTAATCCTACAAAGATATTTAATTTTTTTAGAAGTAACTTAGGAAAAAGATTGTTGAAAGCTTTTAAAGATGGAAGCAAGGTGTATAAAGAGCTACCTTTTTACACTGAAATAAGTCCATTAGAAATAGATAATGAACTATCAAATAATATCGAGAAAGAAAAAGTAAGACTCCAAGGTGTTATAGATTGTTTCTTTTACGAAATGGATAATATAATTTTAGTAGATTATAAGACTGATTATGTACAAGAAGGAAATGAAGAGGATATGATAAAGAAATATTCTGTACAAATAAAGTATTATAAAGAAGCTCTAAAAAAAATAACAGGAAAAACAGTTTCAGAATCCTATTTATATTTATTTTATTTAGATAAAGAGATAAGTATTTAAAAGTAAGCAATTCACAGCATTTTATTTAAAGAGTGCTATGAATTGCTTACTTCTTAGCAATTGAAATTTTTATTTCCTGAGAAATAATCTACTAAGGTTAGATACTATTAAATGAAGGTAGTTATTGAATTATTACTTTACTTCCTCTAGGAATGTTATCAAATAACCATTTTGAATCTGATTCTCCAAGACGAACACAACCATGGGAGGCAGGTTTACCTAGGGTAAAGTCAACTATCTTGCTTTTATCTTCGTTATAAGGTAGTGAGTGGAATAAATAGTCTCCATTAAATTGAACCCAGTACTTTCCACCTTGTTTATAGCTGTTAGAGAAAAACCATTTACCTTTTTCTTTTATAGTGTAAGTTCCTTTAGGAGTTTCTTCTCCATTAATTCCAGTAGAACAACAAAAAGACTTAACTAAGTTCCAAGAATTTTTTTTGCCTTTATAAATGTTAGTCTTTTGATTGTTCAAATCAACTTGGATTAAGTAAGGTGTATTACTATCCAAAGAAAGTGTATTTATATTTGATATAGTTATATTAGCAACTTTTGAAGAGGTTGGTTGAGTTGCATTAGCATTGGAGTTTGAATAACTTTGATAAGCTTTAATCTCCTCAATTTTAGATACAATAGATTCATTATCACCAACAATATAATTTACACTATCTAACAATGATAATGCCTTATCATAATCTTTCACATTAATAAGAGCAGTTGACTTTGATATTATGCCAGAAATTATATGCTCTTTACATTTTCTAATATATTCAACAGCGCTAGGATAATTATCATCAGTGTATTTTATATTTGAAAAGACATTATAAGCATAAATATATTTTCCAGAGTCAAATAAGGCAACTCCAGAGTTATAGGAATTGTCTAAGTTAGTTATAGAATTATTAGAACTATCTAGTGGAATATCATATCTCTTTATTTCATTAATTAATTCTAATATAGATTGTTCATTTATGTTTTCAACTTCAACTTCATGAGAGAGTGTATTTAACTTTTGGGAAAAGTAATTTTTCAAGTCACTTTTTAGTAGAATTGACTTAAACGGGTTAAGTGTTTCTTCTTTAAGCAATATGTTATTAGCATTGGAAAACTTCTTTTGATCAAAGTTAGATGAAAAGTCATTAAATAAAGTTTTATAATTTAAGTATTCACAAAGTGTTAGTGTGCTTACTAACATAAAAAGTAAAACAATAAATATTTTAAGTTTTAAGCTACTTTTTTTTGTGATGTTTCTACTAAAGTTAAATTGTGATTTTTTCATCTAAATAAAAACCTCCTAACAATGCAATATACATATAATATTGACATTATTTGTACAACTTAAACAATAAATCGATAAATTAGGTTGTAATAATGGAGATAGTATGGTTAAAATTATAATATATGTAACCATGATAATTTAAACAAATTAGAATAGGAGTGTAAAATGACTAAAGGAGATAATATTTTTAAAAAAATCATTAATTCGATATATAACTTAAAAGAATTTCCGAGTTACAGAAAAGAAGGAATAAAAAAAGCTATTTTATATGCCCTTATTTTAACTATTTTTATTGGTGGAATAAAAGGAATAATTAAGAGTATAGGTTTTAATAATTCTAGCAATGAAACAATTAGAATTATAAGTGATGAAAAATATAAATTTTCTATTGTTAATGGACAGTTAAATTTGGTAAATACACCTTTAAAAATCGAAGAAAATAATATGATCATTTATATGGATAAAGATATAACTATAAGTGAAAGTGCCAAGCTAAGTAATTCTACAATAGTTAATGAAGGCACATATATATTAATGCTGAATGATGGGATTGTTGTAAATTCAAATAACTCAGGAATTAGTCAAATGAAGTATAATTATAATGAATTAGGTATAATGAATGGATTTGATAATAAAACATTAATAGATATGATTCGAAATATAAAACTTCCTATCATGGTGTTAATTGCTATAGTTTATATTATACAAGAATTTATATTCTACTTGATGGTAGCATTGATGATAGGTGTTTTATCATTAATTCCAAGCAAATTATTCAAGTTAAACATGGAACTTGAGGAGCTATTCTCATTAGCAATATATACAGCAACTTTTCCAAACATTTTAATATTGATATTAACTATATTAGTTCCGAACGTTCCATTTGATACAGCTGGTATGGTTGGAACGATAATATTTACTTACATAATATTAAATGATTTAAGAAAAGAAATAAATTTATAATAAAAAGTGGCTATGCCACTTTTTATTATATTACAGATTCAGATAATAATTAGGAGGATTAATCATGAAGATAATTCATACTGGAGACTGGCATATAGGAAAGATTGTAAATGAATTTTCTATGATAGAAGATCAAAAATATGTTTTGAATAAGTTGATAGAACTAATAAAAAAAGAAAAACCAGATGTGTTAATAATTGCAGGAGATATATATGATAGATCTATTCCTCCTGTTGAAGCAGTAGAATTGTTAAATGAAACACTTAAAAGAATTTTAATTGAAAATAAAGTTAAGATAGTTGCGATTTCAGGGAATCATGACAGTGGCGAAAGACTTGCTTTTGGAAGTGAAATACTAGAAAGAGAAGGTTTATATATAGCTGGTGTACTAGAAGAAGATATAAAGGTTGTAAATTTAAAGGATAAAAATGAAGAGGTTAATTTTTATTTAATTCCGTATGTGGATCCAGCAGTGATAAGGAAAAGATATAATGATTCAAACATAAGAAGTCATAATGATGCTATGAAAGCTATAATCTCTAGAATTGAAGAGAAGTTTAATAGTGATTCTATAAATATAATTGTAGCTCATGGATATGTTACAGGAAAGAGAGAAGAAGCCATAAACAGTGAAGATGAAGATAAGTATAAGATAGCTGAGATACAGACATCAGATTCAGAAAGACCTTTATCAATTGGTGGGACGGATTTGATTGATGGAGAAGTATTTAAAAGTTTTGATTATGTTGCATTAGGACACCTACATGGAAGGCAAAAAGTGGGACGGGAAGGTATTAGATATTCAGGGTCGCTGCTAAAGTATTCCTTTTCAGAAGTAAATCATAAAAAAGGTGTAACCATAATTGAAACAAAAGAAAATAAAAAACTAATTATTAGACAAGAAGAAATAAAACCACTTAGAGAAATGAGGATAATTAAAGGACCTATAGAAGAATTGATAAAGGTTGCAAAGAATGAGGATAGTACTTGTGAAGATTATATTCAAGCTATATTAACTGATGAAGGAGAATTGTTAGATCCAATAGGAAAACTTAGATCTGTATATCCTAATATAATGTTACTTAAAAGGGAAGAGAGAAAAAGTATAGGAGAGAGTGCTACAGCAGCATCGGAAGGATATAGAAATAAATCGGAAATAGATTTATTTAAAGAATATTATGATAGTCTTGGTGATGGAGAATTTACAAAGGAAAAAGAAACTATTATAAAAGATGTTATAAATGAGGTTCTTAGGAAGGAGGAATTTTAATTGAGACCTTTGAAACTAATTATATCTGCATTTGGACCATATGCAAAAGAGGAAGTTATAGATTTTCAATTATTAAATGGAAAGAATATTTTTTTGATTACAGGTTCTACAGGAGCAGGAAAAACAACTATATTTGATGCTATAAGCTATGCTTTATTTGGAGAAGCTAGCGGGAGTGCAAGAGAAAATGATTCATTAAGAAGTGATTTTTCAGCAGCTGATAGATTAACATTTGTAGAATTAGATTTTGAGTTAAGAGGGCAAAAGTACCATATTAGAAGAATTCCTCAACAATTAAAACCTAAAGTTAAGGGAGAAGGATTTACTACTCAAAGTTCAGAGGCAGAATTAATACTACCTGATGGTAAAGTTAAGACTGGGAATAATAATGTTAGTAACAAGATAAATGAACTTTTAGGTATAAATAAAGAACAGTTTAAACAGATAGTTATGTTGCCTCAAGGGGAATTTAAAAAACTTCTTTTAGCAGATTCTAAAGAGAGAGAAATTATATTTAGAAAGATATTTGGTACATACACATATGAGAAAATTCAAACTCTCTTATATGATAGGGCTAGAATTATTTATAAGGAATTAGAAAGTTCAAAAGAAAGAGTAAAGGCATACGTTAAAAATGTTAGGTGTGAAGAGAAAATAGACGTAGGTGATTATGTAGAATTTGATGCTATAATACAAATACTTGAAAAGTTAATTAAAGAAAGTAAAGCAAAATATGATGAAACTCAGAAAAGATTAAATAGAGTTAAAAAAGAAATTGATAGATTTAGTGAAGAAAAGATCAATGGACAAAATATCAATAAATTAATAGAAGAAAAAAATAACACTAAAGCAACTTTAGAAAAAATGACAAATGAAAAAGAATTTATAAAAGAAAAAGAAATACTTTGGGATAAGTTAAATAGGGCGAGAGAAATTACCTATATTGAAGAGGAGCTATTAAAACAAATAAATAATAAAGAAATAAAAATTACTGATAATATTGAATGTAATAACGCAATTATAGATATAAAAGAGAAATTAGATGAGGCTAAAAATTCTTTAAAGGTTGAAGAGAATAGAGAAGAAGAAAGATCAAAGTTATCAGAGCAAATAAATTCACTAAGTGAAAAGAGACCCAAAATAATTGAATTTGATAATAAGATTAATAATATTAATGATTTAAGTATAAAGTTGAAAAAAAATATTGAATTAACTAAGAAAGAAAAAGAATCTATTGAATTCCTTAAAATAGAGAAAAAAGAAAAAGAAAACTTGATTAAAGAAATATCTGAGTTTGAGAAGAGAAAGATAATTTTAGAAAAGGATATAGAAGAGAATAATAAGAAAATTCAAGAAGTTAGAGATTTATATAAAGGAATTACCAAGTTTAAGGAATTGAACAAGATCCATGAAGAATTAAGTGTAAAGTTTTTATCTAAGGAACAGGTATATATTGAGAAAAAGAAGGAGTTTGAAGAAAAAGAGGAATTATATATGAAAGAACAAGCTGGAATATTAGCTATGAAGCTTGTAGATGAATCTCCTTGTCCTGTTTGTGGATCAGTGAAACATCCAAATCCAGCTAAAAGGTTGAATAATGTACCTACAGAAGATGAGTTAGAAGCTAGCAAAAAGATCTTCGAATTTCATCAAAAAGAATATAATGAGAGTTTGTTAGAATTAACAAAGATAAGGTCGTCAGCTGATAATTTGTTGGATGAAGTAATTAATAAGAAGTTATATAATTTATCAGAAGTTATAGAGTGTAGTAAAAGTTTTAATGAATATACAGAGGAAAAGGTATTAGTATCAGGGAAAAGTATAGGAAATAAGATTAATGAACTGAAGGAAGAGGTAGAGGCAATCAATAAAGAAATATCTAAAAAAGAGTCTATAAATTTTAGGTTAGTTAAAATAGATGAAGAACTTAAAGTAAAAGAAAAATTGTTAGAAGATATAAATAGTGAGCATACAACAATTTACGGCAGCCTTAAGGGAGAAGAAGAAACTTTGAAGTCATTAGAAAGTGATTTGCCAAAAGATATAAAATCTATTACAGAATTAGATGATAGAATAAATAAACTTAAAGATAAGTTAAATAAGTATAATGAACAATTAAAATTAGCTTTGGAAAGTGTAAATAAATATAATAATGAATTAACTTCAAAAGAAACAAAAGCTAAGGGAATTGAAAAGATAATAAAAGAATTGGAAGAAGAAATACAAACTAAAAAATCTTTGCTAGAAGAAAAAATACAAACATGTGGATTTAATAATTATGAAGATTATAAAAGCATTACAAATTTAATTGGTAAGGAGGAAGTTCTTAAAAGTGAGATCAATAAGTTTAACGAGGAGTTCAAATCAATTAGGGATAAATTTATAGAGCTACAAGATAAAACGAAGGATATGGAAGTAATTGATATAAACGAAATAGAAGAAAGCATAAAGAAGCTTAGATTAATAGAGAATGATGTCTATAATGAAGAAAAAGAAATATATTCAATTACAACAAATAATTCTAATGTATTAAAGGAAATAAAGGAAATCAAATATAAATTTGAAGATAGAGAATCGAGGTACAAAACAATAGGAGAACTTGCTACTTTAGCAAGTGGAAAGAAAAGTCCTTACGTTACATTTGAAAGGTTCGTTTTAGCATCATATTTCCAAGAAATAATAGATGCTGCAAACTTGCGACTAAGTAAGATGACAGGGGATCGGTTTGCGCTAAAGAGGAAGGAGGATAAAGGAAAAGGAAGTTATCAGCAAGGATTAGAGCTTGAGGTTTATGATAACTACACAGGAAAGTGTAGGCATGTAAAAACACTATCAGGTGGTGAAAGTTTTAAAGCTTCATTATCATTGGCTCTAGGGTTATCAGATGTAGTTCAAACAAATGCTGGAGGAATATCATTAGACACTATTTTTATTGATGAAGGTTTTGGTACTTTAGACTCTGAATCATTAGACAATGCTATCAATTCATTAATTGAGTTGCAGAGAGGGGGAAGATTAGTAGGGATAATTTCACACGTTCCTGAATTAAAAGAGAGAATAGAGTCAAAATTAGAAATAACTATATCGGCTACTGGAAGTAGTGCGAACTTTAGCGTTAATTAATAAAAAGATACTCTTAAAATACTAATTAATTTATATAAAAACCATATATTTACAAAAAAGGTTGTCTGTAAACAAAAACTGTGATATTATATAAGTATCGTATTTGAAATAAATGGAAAATATAACACATAATGGTATAGAGGGAGATTGAGATGGAATTAAATAATAGATTAGAAAAAAGCAATTTTGAAAGTATGAGCAAATTTGAGTTAGTACAGTTACTAAATGAATTGAGAGAGGCTAAAGACTTGCAAGATAAATTCCTATTAAATATTTCACATGACTTAAGAAATCCTATAAACGTAATATTAAGTGTTTTACAATGCTTAAAATATGATGATAATAATGATAAAAAGTTAGTTGATAAACGAAAAGAATATAGAGATATAATAAGAAGAAACAGTCTGAAAATAGTAAAACTTATAGATAACATAATAGATTCATCGAAATTAGAAAAAAACTATTATAATTTAAAAAGATCTAATATAGAGATAATTAGCATGTTAGAAAATACAGTTACATCTGTAGAAAAGTATGCTGAGGAAAAAGGAATAAGGATAATTTTTGATACAAATGTTGAAGAATTTATATGTGCAGTGGATCCGGAAGCAATAGATAGAATAGTAATGAATTTATTATCAAATGCTATTAAATTTTCTCCAAGTGAATCACAAATATTAGTATCAGTATTCATAGATGAGAAAGAAATAAGTATATCGGTACAAGATGAAGGTGAAGGTATATCAGAAGAAGATCAAAAGGTAATATTCAATAGATTTGTGCAAGCAACTAAACGAAAGAATAATGAGCATTCAGGAAGTGGTATAGGATTAGATTTAGTTAATTATTTAAGTGTGGCACATGGTGGAAAAGTTTCGCTTTATAGTAAGGAAGGAGAAGGATCTAGATTTGATGTGAAACTTCCTATACTTCTATTAGAAGATGAAGAGATTAATTATGAACTAGGGGGAAGAAGTAAGGTTGAGCAACTAGAAGTAGAATTTTCAGACATATATCTATAATATGGAATATATTTAACAAATATACTTGCGATATTTTTGTCTTTGTGATAAGATAAGTCTGTTATTTAGTTATGGGGTGTTAGTTAAACGGATATAACTTACCGCTACGGACGGTACATTATGGGTTCGATTCCTATACGCCCTGCCATTTTTAGACTTAGCCAGTAAGGCTAAGTCTTTTTTTGATTATTTTTAGTAGGAAGTGGTTAAATTAATATAGTAATAAATTTAAAAGGATGTTATTTATGATGTTTAATACACTTGTATGCTTATTTGATGAACATAATGAAGTAAATATATTATTAGTAGAAAAGTTTAAAATTAAAAATTTGGTTTTGCTGGTTTCAGAATATGATAAAGATTCAAAAAAGATTTATTCACAAATGTTTCCTGATTGTATAGTTGAAATAAGAAAAGTAGAAAATCAAGATATAGAAAGTATAAAGATGATACTAGAAAAATATAAAAATGTACTTGTCAATTTGACTGGAGGAGAGAAGTTGGATTCTTTAATATTATCAAGAGCTGCTTCAGAACTTAATATAGATAGTATTTATGTAGATTTAGTAAATAAAAAAAGATATATATTTACTAATGATTTTAGAATAGTTAGTGAACCTTTAAAAGATATATCTATCAAAGAAATAACTGAACTTTCAGGAGTTAAAATAATAGATGAATCATCATATCTAATAGAAAAAAGTGAAATTTTAAATATAACTAAAATAATACAGAGTAACATAGAGATATGGCATAAACATAAACAAAAACTATATGACAATAATACTTTTATACATAATTATAGGGATTCTTATAGAGTTATAATAAATAGGAGAAATTTAGAAGAAGAAGAAGTAAAACTTGTGGATACTTCACTTAAGTATTTAAGTGATATTAATGGGATAGAATATTTTGAAGAAAATGATCAAATAGTAGTTGATTTCAAAAATAATTATTTAAAGGGATTCTTGTTTAAGAGTGGAACATGGTTAGAAGTGCTTACGCACTTAATAGTTAAAGAAATAGATCAAGTAGATGAAACAAAAAGTGGAGTGATATTCTGTTGGAGTAATAATGCTAAAGAGGTAAGAAATGAACTAGATGTAATTGCAATTAGAGATTCAGTGCTCGTATGTATATCTTGTAAGGATAGTGAAAAGTATGATGAGGATGCATTAAATGAATTAAAAGTTTATAGTGATAGGTTAGGAGGAGAAGATGCAATTAAGATACTAGTAGCTACTAAAAAGCCGTCAAAAGTTACTGTTAATAATAGGGCTAAGGAAATGGGAATTAATTTGGTTATTATGGGAAAAGATATAGAAATGTTCAAGAAAAAGATAGAAAATATTATAACTGAAAAAAAATACCCTCTATAATTTTTTATAGAGGGTATTTTTTTATTTTTTGGTTCCTATTGTTTCACCCATTGAAACCTTGCATTCGAATCCTAGGGAACTTTGAACTAAAATATCATCAGATATGGATATAGTATCTTTTTTAAAGAACAATATTGTAGTAGAGCCACCAAATTTAAAATAGCCTTTTTCTTCGCCTTTTTTAACTTTTTGTCCAGGAGTATAAGTTTGAACTATTGTGCCTACACAAGTTGCTCCTACTTCTACATGAATTATATCTCCAAAGTTATCTGATTTAAATAGTGACCATTCTCGTTTGTTTTGGCAGTAAAGTTTAGGGATTCTTTCTAATGCAGTTGGATTTACTGAATAATAAGATCCATTAATAAATTTGCTTTTGCCAGGAATTCCAGAATCAACGAAGTGGAATCTATGATAATCAGTAGGGCATAATCTTAATACAATGCAAATTCCACCTTCGTACTCTTGAGCAATCTTATCATCACCTAAGAGTTCAGATAAGCTATAGGTAAGGTTTTTCACCTGAATAAGTTTATTCATAGATATATTATCATAAGCTAATAATCTACCATCACCAGGGGAAATTAAAGTTTTAATATCAGTGTTAAAAGGCCTAGCCTCATTAGTTAATTGTCTAATGAAAAAATCATTAAAAGAAGAAAATTCATCTAACTTTTTAGTTGTTATACCCATATCTATATCAAAATCATCAATAAAAGTCTTAATTTTTCTTTTGCTTAATTTAGTATCACAGTATTTCCCATACAACTTTGAAACTAATTTTTTCTTAATTAGGAGTTCTGTTAAGCTTTTTCCAATAGGAGAAGCATAACACCAAGTTATGTATTTACCTCCAGCAACTTTTTCTTCTTCGTAAGTGTTTGTTTTTCTATTATAAACTTTGATCATAATTACCTCACTTAATTAGTTCTTTAGTTTAGTATAATACTCATTTTAGGATATTACCATTAAAAAGTCTATCACATAGTTATATTCTATACAATTAGTATAAAATTATTTAGCATATTGTTAATGCTAAAGTAGAATGTAATAGTTGATTGATAAGTAATTAACAATTGTCAGAAAATTAATGTTTATCTCTAATTATATGATAAACTAGTAACTAGTAAGGATTATATCAAAAATGCAAATATTTATAGAGATAAGTTAGGGAGGATTAAAGGCGTGAAAAGTGTTATTATTAATGAACAATCATACCAAGTAGAAGAGGGAACTACTATTCTTGATGCAGCTAGACAAAATGGGATTGACATACCAACTTTATGCTATTTAAAAGAATGTGGAAATGTAGGAAAATGTGGAGTTTGTGCTGTAGAAGTAGAAGGAAAAAACAATCTATCTCTAGCTTGTTTAACTAAGGTAGAAGATGGAATGGTTATCAAAACTGATACAGAAAAAGTTCAGGAAAGAGTAAAAACAAGAGTTTCTACTTTACTTAATAAGCATGAATTTAAATGTGGTCAATGTAATAGAAAAGAAAATTGTGAATTGTTAAAATTAGTTATTAAGTCAAAAGGAAGAGCTACTACTCCTTTTGTAGTTGAAGATAAGAGTGAATATGTAGATGAAAGAAGTAAATCAATAGTTATAGATAGAACAAAATGTGTTCTTTGCGGAAGATGTCAAGCTTCGTGTAAAGAAAAGACAGCAACTGAATCAATTAAACTAGCAAACGTTGATGGAAAGAGAATGGTTACAACTACAGATCAAAAATGTTTTGATGAAACAAATTGTCTATTATGTGGTCAATGTGTAGCTGCATGTCCTGTAGCTGCGTTAAGTGAAAAGAGTCATATAGATAGAGTTAAGCAAGCCTTAGCAGATGAAGATAAGCATGTAATAGTAGCTATGGCACCATCTGTAAGAACAGCAATGGGTGAATTGTTTAAGATGGGTTATGGTCAAGATGTAACAGGAAAGATATATGCATCATTAAGAAAATTAGGTTTTGATAAAGTTTTCGATATAAATTTTGGTGCAGATATGACAATAATGGAGGAAGCTACAGAGCTTATTCAAAGAATTGAAAAGAATGGTCCATTCCCAATGTTTACATCATGTTGTCCAGGTTGGGTTAGACAAGTTGAAAACTATTATCCAGAGTTATTAGATAATTTATCATCAGCTAAGTCACCACAACAAATATTTGGAACAGCGACAAAGACATATTATCCACATATCTCGGATATAGACCCAGCAAAAGTCTTTACAGTTACTATAATGCCTTGTACAGCAAAGAAATATGAAGCTGATAGACCAGAGATGGAAATCAACGGATTAAGACAAATAGATGCAGTATTAACAACTAGAGAATTAGGAAAATTAATAAAAGATGCAAAAATTGATTTTGCTAAACTTGAAGATGAAGTTGCAGATCCAGCAATGGGTGAGTATAGTGGTGCTGGAACTATATTTGGAGCTACTGGTGGAGTTATGGAAGCTGCAATAAGAACAGCTAAGGATTTTGTAGAGAAAAAAGATTTAGATAAGGTTGATTATACTGAAGTAAGAGGTTTAGACGGAATTAAGGAAGCAACAATCAATATTGGTGGAAATGACTATAACGTTGCTGTCGTAAATGGTGCAGCAAACTTGGCTGGATTTGTAAATAGTGGTAAAATGAATAGTAAAGAATATCACTTTATTGAAGTTATGACATGTCCAGGGGGATGTGTAAATGGTGGAGGACAACCACATGTAAATAACTTAGATAGAGAAAAGATTGATATAAAGACAGTTAGAGCATCTGTTCTGTATAACCAAGATAAGAATGCTGGTATAAGAAAATCACATGAAAACTCAGCAATTAAGAAGATGTATGAAACATATATGGGTGAACCAGGACATGGAAAAGCTCATGAACTATTACACTTAAAATATACTAAGTAATTAATATAATTAAAATAAGATGGATATGTTATTTTAAAGAGTTTCTTTAAGTAACATATCCATTTTATTATTTATAAAAAGCATAGGAGGTTTTGGAATTAGACTTTGATGTGTTAATTTTGCAAAGTTGGCCCATTTATTATAGTTTTATATGAATATAAATTAAAAGAATACCTATAGATTCAATACTTATAAAAAGTATTTTGTCTATAGGTATTGCTATAAAGTAATAATTTGAGAGAATGAAAATTATTTCTCAGAATTATTTATTTCATTAATTATTGTTTTTAGCAAACTCTAAGTATTCATCATAAGTCATAGTTCTGTCAACTATAGAACCATCATCTTTAATATCAATTATTCTAGTAGCTATAGTTTCAATGAATTGGTGGTCATGAGAAGCAAATAAAACATTGCTGTTAAAGTCCTTTAATCCATTATTTACAGCTGTAATTGATTCAAGATCAAGGTGGTTAGTTGGTTGATCTAGCATTAATACATTTGCATTTGAAAGCATCATTCTAGATAACATACATCTTACCTTTTCGCCTCCAGATAAAACATTAGCTTCTTTTAAAGCCTCTTCTCCAGAGAATAACATTCTTCCTAGGAAGCCTCTTATGTAACTTTCAGATTTTTCTTCAGAGAATTGTCTAAGCCAATCTACTAAAGATAAGTTGCAATCATTGAAGTATTCAGAATTATCATTAGGGAAATAAGATGTTGTAATAGTAATTCCCCATTTATAGCTTCCGTTATCTGGTTCCATCTCACCAGCTAATATTTTAAATAATGTAGTTACTGCTATTTCGTTACCGATTAAAGCGATTTTATCACCCTTATTAACCATAAAGTTTACATTATCTAAAACTTTAACCCCATCAATAGTCTTTGAAAGATCTTTAACAGTAAGGATATCATTACCTACTTCCCTCTCAGATTTGAATCCTACGAAAGGATATCTTCTGCTTGAAGGTTGAATATCATCTAATGTAATCTTATCTAATAACTTTTTACGAGATGTAGCTTGCTTAGATTTAGAAGCATTAGCACTGAATCTTGCAATAAAGTCTTGAAGCTCTTTGATCTTTTCTTCTTTCTTCTTGTTTTGGTCTTTAGACATTTGAAGAGCAAGTTGACTTGATTCATACCAGAAATCATAGTTACCAACATAAATCTTAATCTTACCAAAATCAACATCTGCCATTTGTGTACAAACTGCGTTTAAGAAGTGTCTATCATGGGATACAACTATAACAGTTCCTTCAAAGTTGATTAGGAATTCTTCAAGCCAATTAACAGATTTCAAATCAAGATGGTTAGTAGGTTCGTCTAGAACTAGAACTCCAGGATTACCAAATAAAGCTTGAGCTAAAAGAACTTTAACTTTTTCTCCACCAGTAAGTTCAGAAACCTTTTTGTAGTGGGATTCTGTTCCAATTCCTAAACCTTGCAATAACGAGGAGGCTTCAGATTCAGCTTCCCATCCGTTAAGATCAGCAAATTCCCCTTCTAATTCAGAAGCTTTAATACCATCTTCATCAGAAAAATCAGGTTTTGCATATAAAGCATCTTTTTCTTTCATTATTTGATATAGTCTTTCATTTCCCATAATTACTGTTTCTAAAACTTCAAAATCATCATATTTATAGTGATCTTGTTTTAAAACAGACATTCTAACATTTGGAGCTAGAGAAACTTCACCAGTATTAGGTTCAACCTCTCCAGATAAAATCTTTAAGAAAGTACTCTTACCAGCACCGTTTGCACCAATGACACCATAGCAGTTACCAGGAGTAAACTTTAAATTAACGTCTTCGAATAATTTACGTCCGCCATATCTTAAACTTACATTTGATACAGTTATCAATTAATTCTACCTCATTTCATTTTTTATTCATTTCGTTATTATACCATATAACTAATAGATAAAGAACAGTCAGAGTTTTTTTAACAAGATAGATTGTTTACAAATTTGTCAATTAAGGTATAAAATAAAGGAAATCATGCTTGGAGTTTTAACAAACGTAGTAGTTGTAATTTAACTGCAAATAAAGGAGGGATAAATTAATGCAAAAAACTAATGCAATGAGATTATTAGAAAAAAGTAATATTGATTATAATATAATAACTTATGAGAATAAAGATGGAAAAATAGATGGGGTTGCTGTTGCAGCAAAGATAGGTAAAGATGTAAACTCTGTATTTAAAACATTAGTTACACAAGGACATTCGAAAGAATTATATGTATTTGTAATACCAGTTAGTGAAGAATTAGATCTAAAAAAAGCAGCTAAAGCAGCTGGTGAAAAGAATGTAGAAATGATACATGTTAAAGATATAAATAAATATACAGGATATATTAGAGGAGGATGTTCTCCATTAGCCATGAAAAAACTTTATAAAACATTTATACATAATTCAGCAAAGGACCTTAACAGTATAGTATTTAGTGCTGGAAAGATAGGACTTCAAATTGAAGCAAATCCTTTAGATATAGCTACTATAATTGGAGCAAAGTTTGAGCCTATAATAGTATAGTTTATGAAAATAGAAGTTTTTAAGAGAACATAATTTTAAATTCGGAGTAAGCTTTAGTACAAATTAATTGAATATAATTTTTTTGTACTATATTGCCTGGGCAATTATATGATAACAGGGGTTTTTATTGCAAATGTATTTAGTAATGATGATTTAGAATCTTCTAAATTAATACACTTTACTTTCTTTAGAAGAGTAGATTCAATGAATCTTTAAAATGAAGTAGAATCTAAATAAAATTAATTTATATAATATAAAAAGCAAAGGGCAATGGAGGTTGCACCTTTGCTTTTTTTAATTCATTAAAAAGAGGAAAATGTTTCTTTTTAATGAAGAGCAGGCAAATTATAATACATAATTAAATACACAAAAGAAATGACATAGAGTTCCTAGCATTATAAAAATATGAAATATTTCATGCCCACCAAAGGAACCAATTCTGATTTTTTCTGATTTTAAAGCATATATAACTCCACCTATTGTATACATTATCCCTCCTAGAACTAATAAAAATATACCAGTGGAAGCTAACACTTTTGATAAAGGATAAATTGCAAATATAGCAAACCATCCAATTCCTATATAAATAGTGCTACTAACCCATTTTGGGCAAGTAACCCAGCAAATCTTAAATACTATTCCAATAACAGCTGCAATGGCCACAGTTACAAATAGCGTGTGCCCAATAGAGTTTTGCAATGCTATCAAACAAAGTGGTGCGTATGAGCCAGCTATAAGAATGAAAATCATGGAATGATCGATTTTCTTCAAAACTTTAATAACTGAATCACTAGAAATAACAGAATGATAAGTTGCTGATGCACTATAAAGTAGTATCATACTTACACCAAAACTTACAATAGCAACATAATGAATTAGTGTTCCATTAGAAGATGCTACTTTAATAATTAGAGCAATTAGTCCTAAGAGTGATAAAATAGCACCTGTTAAATGAGTTAACCCGTTTATAGGTTCTCTTAAATGTTTTGTCATTTTTTGCACCTCCGTAAAACGATATGTAGTTTTTATAACTACATCATGTTATATTGAAATTATCATATATATGTATAAGTAAGTCAAATCCAAATTTAGCCGATTTGACAATTATATATTTATATCTTACCCAATTTTCTTGAAATATCTCGTAAATACTATTAATATTATATATATAAAACAATATATAGTTTTTAAAACTATGTTAAGGAGTGGTAATGTGAATAAAGAGAATACAATAGATTTAATTCAAAATATGAATATAGATGAGAAGATAGGATTAGATGATATACCAGAAATAGATTTATATATGGATCAGGTTATTCAATTATTCGAAAGTAAGTTATCAAAGTTAAAACGTAAAGAAGAGGATAAGGTCTTAACAAAAACTATGATAAATAATTATGCAAAGGCAAAGCTATTAATGTCTGTGAAAAATAAAAAATATTCAAAAGAGCATTTAATATTAATGAGTTTTATTTACAATTTTAAAGGAGCTATATCTATTAACGATATTAAGCTTATGTTAGAAACTATAGTTAATAAGTATGAGAATGGTGAGGAATATGATTTAAGAAGTCTATATGAGAGATATTTAAAAGTAACTACAGCAGATAGTAATGAGCTAGAAGATTCGGTTAAAAAGAAGGTAGATAAATTAAGTGATATATCAAAGGAGGATGATTTTGAAGAGAAATTTCTGCTTGTATCTTCTATGATATCGATGAGTAATATGTACAGGAGAATTGGGGAACAGTTAATTGATAAATTTTTTGGGGAGGAATCAAAATAAATGAAGAACTTCAATGATTTAAAGAAAGATATTTATAGTATAGATGGAAGGGGATATAAAGCTTATAAATCGCTAGAAGGACAATATGATTTTAATAAATATATTTTATCCATAGACCATGTTCAGGGAGATCCTTTTGCAGCTCCTTCAAAAGTTAGAATAATCATGGATCAAAAAGTTTCTAAGATACCTAAAGAATTATTTAATAAATATCATAAAAAGGTGGCTGTACAAGATTTTTTAACAAGGGCATTTTATAGAAATATAAATGCTTATACCAGAAGAGTATATGGTTCAGGGAAAAGTGGACTAATATTGATAAGTAAATGTCCACAGGAAATATTAGACAGAACAGCTATTATTATAAACGAGAAAGAGATACAGGTGAGGATAGAAGTTGGGTTCCCGGCTAGGGGAAGAAGCGTTCTTGCTAGGGAGCTAGAAAAGATATTATATGATTTTCTGCCACTAATAATTGATAACTCAATTATATATGAAAATATAGATAAGGAAAGTCTTATGAATAGAGTAAGACTTGTTGAGGATCAAGCGCATATAAGAAATGAACTTTCAAGAAAAGGATTAATATCTTTCGTAGCTAATGGCTCAATATTACCTAGGGAAAGTGGAGTATCAACAAAACCTTTGAAGGATGGTAAAAAGTTTGTATCTCCCCAAAGTCTAGAGGTAACTTTTAATCTCCCTAATAGAGGAGAAATAAAAGGAATGGGAATTCCATGTGGTGTAAGCTTAATCGTTGGTGGAGGTTACCATGGAAAGTCAACATTATTAAGAGCTTTAGAGCTTGGAGTATATAATCATATAGAAGGAGATGGAAGAGAATTTGTTATTACTGATGATACAGCACTAAAGGTAAGAGCAGAAGATGGAAGAGTAATTCATAAGGATGATATATCTTTATTTATAAATAATTTGCCAAATGGAAAAGATACAAAATCATTTTGTAGCGAAAATGCAAGTGGAAGTACATCACAAGCAGCTAATATAGTAGAAGGGATAGAAAGTGGAACAAACTTGTTTTTGATAGATGAAGATACATCTGCAACAAACTTTATGATTAGAGATGATGTAATGCAAAGTTTAGTTTCAAGAGAAAAGGAACCTATAACACCTTTTATTGAAGTAGTGAGGCCTTTGTATGAGAAGAAGGGAATATCAACTATTATAGTTGTAGGTAGCTCAGGAGACTTTTTCGATGTGGCAGATACTGTTATCCAAATGGATGCTTATGAACCTAATGATGTTACTAAAAAGGCAAAGGAATTAAGTACAGGAAAGATTCTAGCACGAGTACAAGATAAAGATGTAAAAATTAAATTTAATAGAGTAATAAGAAAGGGAAGTATTGAAAGAGGACCTAAGGGAGTAAAGATTAAGACATTAGGAATAGATGGCTTGGATATAAATAAGGAAAAGATAGAACTGAGAGCTGTAGAACAGATCGTAGATCATGAGCAAGTTACATCAATTGGGTATATTATGAAGTGGGCAGAAGAAAATATAGTGAATGGAAAGTTAGATATAGTGGAAGTAGTAGATGAAATACTAAAAACAATTAAAAGTAGAGGGCTAATTAGCTTTAGTGGAAATGGAAATTTAGCTATGCCTAGAAAACAAGAGATAATGTCAGCATTTAATAGATATAGAAAACTAAAACTTCAAGAAGTGTAAAAGGAAGGTAAGTTCATGTGAGAGTAGCGCTTTGTCAAACAGATATTATTTGGGAAGATAAGTTAGAAAATTATAAAGTAGCAAAATCTTATATTGAAGAGGCGGCATTGAAAGAATCAGATGTCATATTGTTTCCAGAAATGAGTTTCACAGGCTTTTCTATGAATATAGAAAAAATTAAAGAATCAAATTATGAAAGTATTAAGGTTTTTAAAAAATGTGCTAAAGAAAATCTGATTAATATTGGATTTGGATGGGTCAAAGGGAATGGGAGCAAGGCTGAAAATCATTATACTATTATTAATTCTAGTGGAAAAGTTATATTGGACTATATAAAAATTCATCCTTTTAGTTATGCATATGAAGATAAGTATTTTATTTCAGGAAATGAAATTAAAAAGTGTAGTATAAAGGAATTTGAATTAAGTACTTTTATTTGTTATGACTTAAGATTTCCAGAAGTATTTCAAGCTGTATCGAAAGATGTTTCAATAATTATTGTTCCAGCTAACTGGCCAGAAAAAAGGCGAGAGCACTGGAAGTGTTTGTTAAAGGCACGAGCTATTGAAAATCAAGTTTATATTTTAGGAGTAAATTGTATTGGAGAAAAGGACGGATTATATTATTCTGGAGATAGTTGTATTATTGATCCTTTAGGAAGGGTACTTCAAAGTTTATCCTATGATGAAGGGCTTCTTATACAGGATATTGAAGACGATATAAAAGATTTTAGAAGAAATTTTCCGATTAAAGTTGATCGGAAAATTGATTTATACAAGCAATTGATATGAATATTTTTTACTTAAGGGCAGTAAATAGAAAGCTATTTACTGCTTTTTGACTGGAGCTTAGCTTGAAGTTGTATGGGTACAGGTTAAAGATTTAATAATCTAGATTTTTAGAGAGATAAATTAAAATATAATTATGCAGATTAGTACGTACAGTATAAAAAAATGATTTTGAACTAATATGGCAATGATTTATTATGTTTTTTATGATAAGAAAACAAGTTCCAAATAACTCTACAATATGATATTAATACGTATAATTTGACATGTTATTGAAAACAATGCTTTAATTATTTATAGAAGATGAAGTATGTGCTAGTAGGAGTTATAATAAATACTCTTTCGGTATTATTTGGAGTAGCATCAATGTCACATTTGTGGATAATACTTTTATAGTTATTTAAGAAATGGAGGAATTATATGATAAAAATTATTGCTTCTGATATGGATGGAACATTATTAAATAGTAATCATGAAATATCTAAAGAAAATTTAGAAGCTGTAAAAAAGGCACAAGAATTAGGAGTACATTTTACAATATCAACAGGAAGAGATATTGATGGAGTTTTACCAGTACTTAAGAGTTATGGATTGAAGTGTGAGTGTATATTATCTAATGGAGCTGAATATAGAGACGAGGATTTCAATATATTAGAAACAATAAATATAGAAAAAGATATAGTTAAAAAAGTTATAGAGATGATGAATAAAGTTGGTATAAAAGCTCAGTTATTCACTGATAGAGGCATTTTTACTACCGATAGCCAAGAAGAAGCTTTGAAGGGATTGGCATATATGGTTCAATCATTTCAAAAGATAGAGTCATTTGAAGAAGCTTTGGAAGTAGCTAGAAATCAAGAGCATTTTAATAATTTGAAATATATTGAGAATCTTGAAAAGTTTTTAGAAACATCAGTAGAAATCAGAAAGATATTTGCATTTTATAATGATACGAATGTAATAAGAAATATGAAATTTAGGTTAGATGAAATAGAGGAATTAGCAGTCTCTTCATCATTTAGAGATAATATAGAAATAACCAACAAAATGGCTCAAAAAGGGATTATATTGGCAAAGGTTGCTAAAAAGATGGGCGTAAAAAGAGATGAGGTTATGGTAATTGGAGATAGTTTTAATGATTATTCTATGTTTACTGAGTTTACTGAATCTTTTGCCATGGAGAATGCTATAGATGAAATAAAAAAGGTTGCTAAATATATAACTGATACTAACGATAATGCAGGGGTAGCAAAAGCTATTTATAAGGCATTAGGATTAAAATAATGTTAGAGCTTATTCTAAGTAGAAAATTTGTTTCTATTTTGAATAAACTCTATATTTTTTATAAAACTTTATTATTAAATAAATTTATAATTAAGAATGAATTAATATGTGAAAGGTTAAAATACTCATAGTAAATTATTAATTCAAGAATAAAAGATAATAGGATGGTTAATCTGTACAGGTACAATTAAGTTATTATGATATATAAAAATGTAAATATTTGTACTAATATTTAGGGTATAAATACTAAGAGATGATTAGGAGGAATAGACATGTTTCATAAAGAATTAAAGGCTTTTCCGAAAAACTTCTTATGGGGAGCTTCAACATCGGCATATCAAGTGGAAGGTGCTTACAATGAAGATGGCAAGGGATTATCAGTTCAGGATACAAAGGATGTAATTGAAGGCACACCAGACTTTAAAGTAGCAAGTGATCATTATCATCATTATAAAGAGGATATAGCATTATTTGCAGAAATGGGATTTAAAGCATATAGGTTCTCCATATCGTGGTCAAGGGTAATACCAGATGGCGATGGGGAGGTAAATTTAAAAGGAATAGAATTTTATAATAATTTAATAGATGAATTAATAGCACATGATATAGAGCCAATAGTAACTATGTATCATTTTGATTTACCATATGCACTTCAATTAAAAGGTGGTTGGTCAAATAGAGAAACAATTGATGCATTTGTTAGATATTCTAAGGTGTTATTTGAGAATTTCGGAGATAGAGTGAGGTATTGGTTAACTATTAATGAAGAAAATATGATGATACTTCATGGAGCTGCAATAGGTATAGGTGATTCTCAAAATGATAACATTCAAAAAGATTTATATCAGCAAAATCATCATATGCTATTAGCGCAAGCAAAAGCTATGCAGATATGTCATACAATTTGTATGAATGCTAAAATCGGTCCTGCACCTAATATTACTTCTATATATCCTAAAACATCTAAACCAGAAGATGTATTAGCAGCACAAACATTTTCAGCTATTAGAAATTGGTTGTATTTAGATGTAGCTGTTTATGGGAAATATAATGATATTGCATGGAGCTATATGGTTGAAAAAGGAATTGAGCCAAATATGGAAGATGGAGACTTTAGAATATTAAGAGAAGCTAAACCAGATTTTATAGCTTTCAACTATTATTGTACAGGGACTGTTGCTGAAAGTAAAATAGGTGAGACAGATTTAAAAACTGGAGGAGATCAACAAATTTCCGTCGGAGAGTATGGAGTTTATAAAGGAACACAAAATGAGAACCTTCAAAAAACTGAATTTGGTTGGGAAATTGACCCTATTGGGTTTAGAATTACGTTAAGAGAAATATATGATAGATATCATCTTCCTCTTATAGTTACGGAGAATGGATTAGGAGCATATGATAAGTTGGAGGAAGATGGAACTATAAATGATGATTATAGAATAGATTATTTAAAAAAGCATATAGAACAAGCGAGATTAGCTATAACAGATGGAGTTGATTTACTAGGATATTGTCCTTGGTCTGCTATAGATTTAATTAGCACTCATCAAGGTTTTAAGAAAAGATATGGATTTATATATGTAAATAGAGATGAGTTTGATCTTAAAGATCTAAACCGCATAAGGAAAAAGAGTTTTTATTGGTATAAAGATGTTATAGCATCTAATGGTGAAAAAATATAGAAAAGTGTGTATAGCTTTGCGAGATGACAAAGTAAAAAATTAACGCTGTAAATTTTCTTGAAGATGGTGTAAAATATAATAGTAAAATGCTAAGGAATAAACAAACCCCTAAGTAGTACCCCCCAGATACTACATTATGTAAATTTCCAAAGCAAAAACAAAGAACGAAGTCAGCTTAGAGCTAACTTCGTTTTTATTTTTTGCATAATTATATTTATAATTTAGAATTAACATCATCAATTTGGATAAACTAACCTTAGACTAAGGGGTGTTGTTATGGTAAGAAAAAAAGTTATTATAAATTTAGTTATAGCAAATTTAATTCTTATTTTTTTATTTATGTTAAAAAAATTTCAAGTAATTAATCAATTAATACAGGTAATAGTATGGGTAATATTTGCTCCTATCATTTTTGGCGTATTTCTATTTTATATTTTAAAACCTATAAATAATTTTTTTGTTAAGAAAGGTTATAAATCTTCAATGTCAGCAACCATTATAATATTAGTTTCATTTGCTATATTAGGAGGGATAGGAACGTACTTTGGAAAGTATTTAATGGAGCAAGTTATGCAATTGAAAAAAGTAATTATAATGACGATTAATAATAAGGATGTTTTAGACATAGCTCAAGATTATCTTAAGGATAGTAGTATCAAAACTTTTGTTCAGAATATTTCTTCTGAACTTATGACATATGTGAATTTTATATTTGCGAACATTAAAGACATATTCGATAAAGGCATGATAATTTTTTCTAATATATTGCTAATTATATTGGTAACATTCTTTCTACTTAGAGATGGGGCTAACTTTAAGCCTACAGTATTAAAGTATATACCTAAAAAATATAAAGAAGTATCAGATGATATATTAAGCGAGGGAGATACGGTACTATCAACTTATATAATTGGGCAGGCAACAGTAGCTTTATCTTTAGCAACAATGGTCTTTATAGGATATAAAATTATTAAAATGCCAAGTGCATTATTATTAGCATCTAGTACATTTATACTAGCATTTATTCCTTTTATAGGTTTTTTTATTTCTATGATAATCCCATATATAATTGCAACAGTGGTTGGATTTGATATGCTTGTAAAATTAACTGTAATGTTTATAACCGCCCAAACACTAAAGGGAAGAGTTATTGTTCCATTAATAATGGGAAGAGCTATGAAGATACATCCTATTACAGATATATTTCTTGTTGTAGGGGCTTCTACTATAGGCGGACCTTTAGCTGCTTTTTGTATAGTACCTATATATTCGTTGTTAAAATTGGCTTATAGGAATTTAGTCAAAAAGGGGATCTTAACTGATTTTAGTAATGTTGATAAGAGAAGTAAGGTATAGTAATATAGATATTAGAATAATAGAGAAATAAGGGGCTGTAAATATGGGTTTTCATGAAAGTTTAAAGTATGCTAATAGAATAGTAGTCAAAGTAGGTACATCAACATTAACTTATGATAATGGAAATATTAATTTAGGAAGAATTGAGAAGTTAGCTAGGGTTTTATCAGATATCCAAAACTCAGGAAGAGAAGTTGTTCTTGTTTCATCAGGAGCAATTGGGGTTGGTGTGAGCAAGTTAAAACTCAGAGAGAAGCCAAAAAGTATAAGAGAAAAGCAAGCAGTTGCAGCAGTAGGACAATGTGAGCTTATGCACATATACAGTAAGTTTTTCGGGGAGTATAGTCATACCGTTGGGCAAGTTTTATTAACTAGAGATGTTGTTGAGGATGATCATGTTAGAAGTAATGTATGTAATACTTTTGAAACATTATTAGAAAATAAAATAGTCCCTATAGTAAATGAAAATGATACTGTTTCAATAGATGAGATAGAAAATATTGTGAGGTTTGGAGATAATGATAATTTATCTGCTATAGTAGCAGGATTGTGTAAAGCAGATTTATTAATAATATTATCAGATATAGATGGCTTTTATGATGGAGATCCGAGAAGCAATAAGGATGCAAAAATGTTAAGAGTAGTAGAAGAAGTAACACAAGAACTTGAAGAATGTGCTGGTGGGGCTGGTACTAATTTGGGAACTGGTGGGATGATTACAAAACTAGCTGCTGCTAAAACTGCAGCTAGTGAAGGAGTAGATATGGTTCTGGCAAATGGTAGTGAACCATCTATACTGTTAAAAATATTGGACGGAGAAGAAGTGGGAACTTTATTTTTAGGAAGAAAGGGGCAAAGTAAATGAACAAATTAATTAGTTTAGGTCAAAGAGCGAAGGAAGCATCATATGACCTTATGAATTTAAGTACTACTGAAAAAGATAAAGCATTAATTAAAATGGCGGATAAATTATTACTACACTATGAAAACATATTAAAAGAAAACAAAAAAGATTTAGAGAATGCTATTAAAAAGGGAACTTCAAAAGCAATGTTAGATAGACTTTCTTTAGATAAAGGGAGAATTGAAGATATGGCTGATGGACTTAAACAAGTAGCCTTGTTATCAGATCCAGTTGGGGAAATTACATCTATGTGGAGAAGACCTAATGGATTACAAATAGGAAAGCAAAGAGTGCCTTTGGGGGTAATTGGAATAATATATGAGGCAAGACCAAATGTTACTTGTGATGCAGCTGGACTTTGCTTAAAAACCGGTAATGCAGTTATTTTAAGAGGCGGTAGTGAAGCAATCAATTCAAATAAAGCTATAGTTGAAGCTTTATCAGAAGGTATAAAAGAAGCTGGGTTGCCTGAAAGATCTGTTCAACTTGTTGAAGATACTAGTAGGGAAGTTGTAACTGAAATGATGAAATTGAATAATTATATAGATGTTCTTATTCCTAGAGGTGGGGCAGGACTTATACAATCTGTAGTGAAGAATGCAACTGTACCAGTGATAGAGACTGGAACCGGAAATTGTCATGTATACGTAGATGATGAATCAGATTTAGAGATGGCAAGAGATATTGTAATAAATGCTAAAACAAGTAGACCATCTGTTTGTAATGCAGAAGAGAAACTTTTAGTGCATGAAAAAATAGCAAATAAGTTTTTGCCGGTGATAATTTCAGCATTAAAAAATGAGAATGTTGAGGTTAGAGGAGATGAAAGGACTATGAAAATAGTTGATAACATCAATGAAGCTACAGAAGAAGATTGGGGAAAGGAATATAATGATTATATTATAAGTGTAAAAATTGTAAGTAGTATTGATGAAGCTATAGTACATATAAATAAATATGGAACAGGTCATTCAGAGGCTATAGTAACTAATAACTATGAAAATTCCCAAAAGTTTTTACAACGAATTGATGCAGCAGCTGTATATGTTAACGCATCTACGAGGTTTACTGATGGATATGAGTTTGGATTCGGGGCTGAAATAGGAATTAGTACTCAAAAGCTTCATGCAAGAGGACCTATGGGACTTAATGAATTAACTACTACAAAATATATAATTTATGGAAATGGACAAATAAGATAAGGGAAAAGAATATATATGAGCAAAGTGAAGAAAGTGTTATTAATTATAATAAGTGTTGTTTTGGTGTTAGCTTTAGCTACTATAGGTGTGGCAGGAAATTATTTTTATAATTTAGCTTTAAACCCTAAAACTTCAAAGGAGAAAGTATTTGGAACTAAAGATAAGTCTGTTGAGGCTAGTAATGTTGCAGTTAGTAATTGGATAACTGATAAGTCGGGGTATAAGGATGCGTTTATAGATTCAATAGATGATTTGCAACTTCACGGATATGAAATAATAAATACAAATCCATCTAAAACTTGGGTTATAACTGTACATGGTTACATGGGACAAGGCAAGGAGATGGAAGGGTATGCAAATGCATTTTATAATATGGGATATAATGTGTTGGTTCCAGATTTAAGAGGACATGGAAAAAGTGAAGGTAAATATATAGGAATGGGATGGGATGATAGGAAAGACATCTTAAGTTGGATTGACTATATATTGCAAAAAGACAGTGATGCTAACATTGTACTGCATGGAGTTTCTATGGGTGGTGGAACTGTAATGATGACATCAGGAGAAGATTTGCCAGGCAATGTAAAAGCTATAATAGAAGATTGTGGATATACATCAGTTTGGGACGAGTTCTCATATCAACTTGACTCTTTGTTTGGGTTACCAGAATTTCCTGTGCTACAATCTGCAAGTCTAGTTAGCAAAATACGAGCGGGATATTGGCTTCAAGATGCATCAGCAATAGATCAACTTGCTAAATCAAAAACACCAATGTTATTTATTCATGGTGATAAGGATACATTTGTTCCCTACTCTATGTTAGATAAGGTTTATAATTCAGCAAATGTGGAAAAGGAAAAGTTAGTAGTTGAAGGTGCAGCTCATGCACAAGCATCAAAAACTAATCCGCAACTTTATTGGGGTACTATTAGGAAGTTTATAAAGAATTATATAGCAAATTAATTAAGAAAATTACTGTAAAGAAACACGCATTAGATTTGAGCAATGCGTGTTTCTTTATAGTAATGATACATGTATTAATGAAAACAATATAATAAGTAAAATAGAATATAAGGAATGATAGTATGAGTGAAAATAACAGGTATACATTAATAACAGGTGGTACTGAAGGAATCGGGTTAGAACTATCCAGGTTATTTGCTAAAGATAAACATAATTTAATAATTGTCGCAAGAAATAAGGAGAGGCTAGAAAAGGTTAAGAAGGAAGTTGAAAAAGAATTCAATATAGTAGCTAGAATTTTATCAATAGACTTATCTGTGAATAACTCCTGTGAAGAAATTTATAGATTTGTGGAAAAAAATAATTTCGTTGTGGATAACTTAATAAATAATGCTGGTATTGGTAGTTTTGGTTCTTTTCATGAGCTAGATATGGAAAGAGAGGAAAAACTAATTGAAATAAATATAAGATCTTTGACCAAGTTAACCAATTATTTTTTAAAGAAAATGATTGATGAAAAAACTGGTGGAATTTTAAATGTGGCATCAACTGCTGCATTTTTAGCTGGGCCTAAAATGAATATATATTATGCATCAAAGGCATATGTGTTATCATTAACAGAGGCTATACATGAAGAAGTTAAAGACTATGGAATTAGAGTAAGCTGTTTATGTCCTGGAGCCGTACAAACTGCCTTTCAAAGCAAGGCTGGTATAATGAAGAATGACAAAACTAAAGGGCTAATGATGAGTCCTAAAGAAGTTGCTATAATTGCATATAGAGATTTTAAAAAGGGAAAAGTCATTATAATTCCTGGATTCAAAAATAAGTTATTGGTATTAGGAAATAAGTTGGCATCAAGAAGTTTAGGAAGAAAAATAGTGATGTATTCAAACAAAAGCAAATAGGGGGAACTTAAGTTGGAGAAGATTTTTGAAGGATATTTATTAGTTTCAGATATGGATGGGACATTACTGAATAGCAAAAAGCAAATATCAAAGGAAAATAAGGAAGCTATAAAATACTTTGTTGAAAGAGGAGGGAAATTCACTGTAGCTACAGGAAGAATGCTTTCATCAGTAGAAGAATTTATAGATGAATTAAGTATTGATATCCCTGCAATATTACATAATGGAGCAAAGATATATGACTATAGAGAAGAAAAAGTAATATCAGAACATTCTATAGAATCTTATAGAAAAGAAGCAATAAAAAGGATTTATGAAGATTACCCTCATATTGGAATAGAAGTATTTTCAGATGAGATTGTATATATTTATAGAAGTTGTTACTTAACAGAGAGATATAAGAAGCATGACTTTAAGGTAGTATATAGTTTGCCAGATGAAATATGGAAAAAGGATTGGACAAAGGTACTACTAATAGGTAATGAAGAAGAATTAGATGCTTTAGAAGAAGAGTATAGAATAAAATATGATAAGGGAAATGCTTTTAGAAGCGGGCCAAGTTATTTTGATATAGTAGCAAATGGAATAACTAAAGGAAGGGCAGTAGAAGAACTAGTACAAATAGAAAAAATTAATCCCCAAAATGTTATAGCTGTAGGGGATAATATGAATGATATAGAAATGTTAGAGGTAGCTAGCTATGGATTTTGTATAAAAACTGGAGCAAAGAGAGCATTAGAAAAGGCAAAATATATTGCACCATCTAATGATGATCATCCTATAGCTTATGTTATTAGTTATGTAGAAGAAAAAATAAAAAAATAGAGAATTTATAAGGCTAATTTTACTAATACTAAGTTTAAATATATTAAGGAGTGTTAGTATGGATTGGCTTTTATATTTTGCATTTGTTTTTGAGGTTTATTGTTTTTTAGGATGGTGCTTAGAGGAAGGATATAGTTATTACATAATGGGGCATTTTAAAAAAGATGGTTTTCTAAAAGGTCCATTTAAACCTATGTACGGGTTTGCTATATGTATTTTAATTTATTTCTATTATGTGAGAGAAGTTAGCTATATATCGTTAGCTATATTATTTATAGTAGTTCCAACGTTAATAGAATATATAAGTGGACACTTGTTAAAAAAATGTTTTGGAAAAGCGTATTGGGATTATAGCAAGATTAAATACAATTTTCAGGGAGTGATATGTGCAAGGTTTTCAATATGTTGGGCAATTTTAGTGTTTTTTACGCTAATTATATTAAATCCATTAATAGATCACATATATTTTAATTTTGTTGGTGTATTAAGCAAAGTTGTACCAGCAATAGGTATATATATGATTATAGATACTTACTTTACAGTTAGACAAATATCTTATAGTAAAATTAATGCGTCCTAGAATAGAAAAGTATACTCTAATTAAGATAATTAATTAGAGTATACTTTTTTTATAAATCTAAAAGTTTTCCTTTGCTTTTTAAATGAGAAATTAATTTATTTGGGTCATTCATAATTAATTCATTTGGAAAGTTAATAGAATTAAGAAGTTCTATTGCACAATCAAAATTTCCTATACTAAAGTTTATGTGTGCATCAGAACTTAAAATTATTTTAGTTCCATGCTTCATACATAATTCAGCTATTCTTTTACAATTAACAGAACTACCTTTTCTAGAACTACCTGCGATTGAAGAATTATTCATTTCAATCATTATATTCTTTTCTCTAGCCTTTATTACTAGAGCTTCATAATCTAGTTCATAGGAAGGGTTTCCGAGATGCCCCATTATTTCAATTAATGGATTTTTATCTATTGCATTAATCATTGCTTTTGTATTTTCTTCTAAAGACATTGGGGTAAATACAGGTTCATGAAAGGATGCAATCATATAGTCTAAGAATCTTGAAGCTTCAGAAGGTAAGTCAATGTTTCCATCTACATCTGTTATGTTTGCCTCGCAGCCCTTTAATATAGTAACTCTATTTATTATTCTAGGAACGACTTTCAAGTTGCCAAAATACCAAGCATGTGGAGCGCCAGGCATTGATGGAGCATGTTCAGATGTTCCAAGAATTTTTATTCCTTTTTCAGCACAGTAATTTACGTTTTCTAAAAGAGTGGTATATGCATGACCGCTTACAATTGAATGTGTATGTAAATCTGATAAGTAATTCATATTATCCTCCTTTGATTGTTGTATACATATTTAGTATAAATCAATTGAAAATAATAATCCAATATTTAAAGAGTTCAATACTATATATAATATGTTGGAAGAACATAAACAAATTGGTCTTAATTAATTTAGCATTTACCTTGACAGTAAATAAGTAATAAACTAAAATAATAAATAAGATAAAATTAAATAAGAGGTAAAGATACACTTTAACTTGGTCCCGTGAGGCCAGAAAGGAGTCTGCAACTATGAATAGTTTTAAAAGAAATTTCATAGCTTTGTCTTTAAAGGCATTGAAAAATAATATATATAAGTATAATGGGATAGTGATGAGACCAGACTTTCTGTAGTCTCTTTATTATCCTTTTCTTTATATTCAAAAAACAATGTCGTTTAAAGTGTATTTTCCTTAAACATAATATAAGGAGGGCTAGGCATGAAAGCAAAGCTAGTTTTAGAAAATGGAATGATTTTTGAAGGTAAAGCCTTTGGATACCTAAAAGATAGCGTTGGGGAAGTAGTATTTACAACAGGTATGACAGGCTATCAAGAAATATTAACAGATCCTTCATACTATGGTCAAATAGTAACAATGACATATCCGCTAATAGGAAACTATGGAATAAACCTTGAAGATATGGAGTCGAATGGTCCAAAGGTTAAGGGATTTATAGTAAGAGAAAAATGTAATTTGCCTAATAACTTTAGATGTGAATTGGAATTAGATGACTTCTTGAAGCAAAATAAAATTGTTGGACTTGAAGGGATAGACACTAGAGCTCTTACTAAGGTTCTTAGAAATAACGGAACTATGCGAGGAATTATTGTAGTTGATGAAATAGATAGTGAAGATTTAGATAAGAAAATAAAAGAGTTCTCAACTGTAGATGCAGTTAAGAATGTTACAACAAAGAGTAACTATACAATTGATGGAGATGGAAAACATGTTGCTATAATGGATTTTGGTATAAAGCAAAATATAATAAGATGTTTTCAAAAGAGAGGATGTAAGATTACTGTTTTCAGTGCTAGTACGACAGCAGAAGAAGTTCTAGCAGTTAAACCTGATTTGGTTTTCTTATCAAATGGACCTGGAGATCCAGAAGATTTACCAGATGTTATAGAAAATATAAAAAAATTAGCTGACAAAAAGCCTTTAGTAGGAATATGTTTAGGACATCAACTTCTAGCATTAGCTTTAGGTGGAAAAACAGTGAAGTTGAAATTTGGGCATAGAGGATGTAACCATCCAGTCAAGGATTTAGAAACAAATAAGGTAACGATAACTTCGCAAAATCATGGGTATGTTGTAGAAACTTTACCAGAAGAAGTAGTAGCTACGCATATGAATATTAATGATGGGACAATTGAAGGAATGAAGCACAAGAAATTGCCAATATTCTCAGTTCAATTCCATCCAGAAGCATCAGCTGGACCTAAGGACAGTGAATATATATTTGATAAATTCATGAAATATGCATTATAGGAGGTTTTTCATATGCCATTAAATAAAGAAATAAAAAAGGTTTTAGTTATAGGGTCAGGTCCAATCATAATAGGGCAGGCGGCAGAATTCGATTATTCTGGAACGCAAGCATGTCAAGCACTTAAAGAAGAAGGAATTGAAGTTGTTCTAGTTAATTCCAATCCAGCTACTATAATGACAGATAGTGAGGTAGCAGATAAAGTTTACTTAGAACCTCTAACTATAGAATTCGTAGAAAAAGTAATAGCTAAGGAGAAACCAGATAGTTTGCTAGCTGGAATGGGTGGTCAGACAGGGCTAAATTTAGCAGTTGAATTACATGATAATGGAATTTTAGATAAATATAATGTTAAAGTAATTGGTACTTCAATAGATTCAATTAAGGAAGGTGAAGATAGAGAATTATTTAGAAATATGATGAACAGGATAGAAGAACCTGTAATCAAATCAGAAATAGTTACTGATATGCAAGCGGGGTTAGACTTTGCTGCAAAAATAGGTTATCCAGTCATAGTTAGGCCAGCATATACACTAGGAGGAACTGGTGGTGGAATTGCTGAAACTAAGGAAGAATTAGAAGAGATTTTAGAATCAGGATTACAATTAAGTACAATAGGGCAAGTACTTCTTGAAAAGTCTGTTAAGGGTTGGAAAGAAGTTGAGTATGAAGTTATGAGAGATTCTTACGGAAACTGTATTACTGTATGTAATATGGAGAATATAGATCCAGTAGGAATACATACAGGAGATAGTATAGTTGTAGCGCCATCACAAACTTTATCAGATAAGGAATATCAAATGCTTAGAACTGCATCAATAAATATAATAAATGCAGTTCAAATAGAAGGTGGTTGTAACGTTCAATTCGCTTTAAATCCAAATTCCTTTGAATATGCTGTAATTGAAATTAATCCTAGAGTATCTAGAAGTTCAGCTTTAGCATCAAAGGCAACAGGTTATCCAATAGCTAAGCTTGCAGCTAAAATAGCTTTAGGATATGGATTAGATGAAATAAAGAATGCAGTAACGCAAAAGACTTATGCATGCTTTGAGCCAGCTTTAGATTATGTAGTATGTAAGATTCCAAAGTGGCCATTTGATAAATTTTTTGGAGCAGATAGAGCACTAGGAACAAAGATGATGGCAACTGGGGAAGTGATGGCTATAGGGTCTAACTTAGAGCAGGCACTACTTAAAGGTATAAGAAGTTTAGAAATTGGGAAGTATTCTTTAGAACATAAAAAGTTTAGAGAACTTAGCATGCAAAAGTTGAAAGAAAGAGTAGTAACGCCAGATGATGAAAGAATATTTGCTTTAGCAGAAATGCTTAGAAGAGATTATAGAGTGGATAAGATATCTAAAATAACAGGAATAGATATATTCTTTATTGAAAAATTCAAGTGGATAGTTGAGGAAGAACAAAGATTAAAACTTTCTAATATAGAAGATTTAGATAAAGAATGGTTACTAAAATTAAAGAAAAAAGGTTTTTCAGATAAAGCAATTGCAGATATGTTAAAAGTAAGTCCTGAAGATGTGTACAGATTAAGAGATATATGGAACATAAAACCTTCATATAAAATGGTTGATACATGCGCAGGGGAGTTTGAAGCTTTATCACCATACTATTATTCTACTTATGATGAATATGATGAAGTAGAAGTTTCAGATAAGAAGAAGGTTATGGTAATAGGTTCAGGGCCGATTAGAATAGGGCAAGGTATAGAATTTGATTATGCATCGGTTCACTGTGTATTAGCTTTAAAGAAGATGGGAATAGAAACTGTAATAGTTAATAATAACCCTGAAACTGTAAGTACAGATTTTAATATATCAGATAAATTATATTTTGAACCATTAACGGAAGAAGATGTGTTTAATATAATAGAAAAAGAAAATCCAGATGGGGTTATTCTTCAATTTGGTGGTCAAACAGCTATTAAGCTTGCAAATTTTATGAAAGAAAAGGGAATTCCAACGCTTGGAACAACTGCAGATCAAATAGATATGGCTGAGGACAGAGAAAAGTTCGATGAATTACTTGAAAAACTTCATATTGCTAGACCTAAGGGTAAAGGTATTTGGTCAGTAGAAGAAGGGTTAGAAGAAGCTAGAAGGTTAAGGTTCCCAGTACTTGTTAGACCTTCATATGTAATTGGGGGGCAAGGTATGGAGATAACCCATGATGAAGAAGAATTAACTTATTACTTAGAAAATGCTTTTGAGAAAGATTCAAAAAATCCAATACTGATAGACAAGTATTTAATGGGAAGAGAGATAGAAGTTGATGCTATTTCAGATGGGGAAAATGTATTGATTCCAGGCATAATGGAACATTTAGAAAGAGCTGGAGTTCATTCAGGGGATAGCGTAACCATGTATCCAAGTCAAAATATCAGTGGTGATATAAAAGATAAAATATTAGAATATACTAAAAAGTTAGCTTTAGCAATTGGGATAAAAGGTATGATAAATATTCAATTCATAGAGTTTGAGGGAGAACTTTATGTAATAGAAGTTAATCCAAGAGCATCAAGAACTGTGCCATATATTAGTAAGGTAAGTAAGGTTCCAATAGTGGATCTTGCAACCAAGGTAATGCTTGGATCAAAGCTTTTAGACTTGGGATATGGAGTAGATGTGTATAAAGAACCAGAACTTGTATCAGTTAAGGTTCCAGTATTCTCGACTCAGAAGTTGCCAAATGTAGAAGTGTCATTAGGACCAGAAATGAAGTCTACAGGGGAAGTTTTAGGGGTAGGAAGAAATATTAAAGAGGCATTATATAAAGGATTTATAGCAGCGGGAATGTTACCAGGAAAAGGAGATATTCTTACAACTATAAATAAACATAATAAAGCCGAATTTTTACCAATGGCAATGGAGCTTGCTAAGCTTGGATACAAGTTTGTAGCAACAGAAGGTACATGTAATTTGCTTAAGGAAGCTGGAATAGATGCAAAAGTAGTTAGAAAACTTGATGAAAAAAGCCCTAATATACTTGATGTAATAAAAAATCAAGAGGTTGATTTAGTTGTTAATACTCCAACTAAGGGAAATGACTCAAAGAGAGATGGGTTCCTTATTAGACGAGCTGCTGTTGAAAGAAATATTGGAGTTATAACAGCATTAGATACTTTAAGAGCTATAGTTGAAGTAAAGTCAGAGGGATTAGAAAGTAATAAAGATTTAGAAGTATTTAATATAGCTGAATAAGCATTGAGCATAAAGTAATTAAAAGTTTAGGAATAAAAAATTCCTAAACTTTTTTTATTGACATGCGAACAAAGGTTCGAATATAATGAACATATAGAACAAATGTTTGGAAAGAGGCGTTTATATGAATAAAAGTGATGTTTTTGTAAAATTAAGTTTAAAAAATATCGGTGAGGTTAGAAGCCTTATTGTAGATAAAGACGGTATTGAAAGTGGTCAAAGCGGCAAATATATGATGTGTGCGGGGAAGTATGATAAAAATGGTTGGACTATAGTTTTCAAGGCCAAGGATTATAAAGAAGCTGAATATATAATTGATCACACACCATTAAATAAAAAAGAGATATACTCTAAAGAAATTATGACAATTCCTTTAAATGTGGTATGCTAACTCAACAAATAAGGGTATAAGTTTATCATCAAACATTATCCCTGAATTATTTGATATATAAGTTAATACATCATTTGTACATAAAGCAACTTTATATGGACGTGTTGAATTTAGAGCATCATAAACGTCTGCTATAGATACAATTTTAGAAAGATAATAAATTTCAGCAGAATTAAGATTATATGGGTATCCTTTTCCATCGATTCTTTCATGGTGCTGAAGGATTATAAGTGTATATTGGGAATCTATCTTTAAGTTTTTCTTCAAATAATTATATCCTATTATGGGATGCTTTTTTATGAATTGAAATTCTTCTGAAGTGAGAGAGGATGATTTGTTTATAATATGCTTAGGAATAAATAGTTTACCAATGTCGTGAAGCAATGCTCCAATAAATAAGTCTTTTAAGTTTATCTCATCTAGACCTAGTTTTATTCCAATAATAAGAGAAATAACAGCAACATTTATACAATGCTTATAAGTGTAATTGTCCATGTTTTTAATATCTAGTAGATTATTTATCAATAGTTCATCATTTACAACATAATTTAATAAGTTTTGTGAAACTATATCAAAAAAGTTAAAGCTTTTAAACTTTCTTTCAAGTGTAGATTTAATCATATATTGGATTTCTTTTTTGCAATAAGGTTCTATTATATAAAGTGATGAAATGTTTGAGTCTTTTATTCTATTTAAAATATCGCTATTCAATAACATACCTTCCTTGAAGAGCAATCTACCATTATTATCAAAGATTGTTTTTCCTAAGAGAGAACCATTAGGTACAGATTTTACTGGAACAATTCGCATACAAACACCTCAATACTAATTAATATAGAGGATTATATCATATATTTTACAATTTTTCCATTGAGATACATAAAATGATTATATTATAGCGGGAAATGAATTCGCCTTTAATACATAATATGATTTATGATTAATAAATTAGTATATTATATAGATTTATTAATCATAAAGTAATAAAATGATTATAGAAAAAGTAATTGGAGTGATATACCTTGAATAGAAATAATATGCCAATAGGTTTTTTTGACTCAGGAGTAGGTGGACTTAGTGTATTAAGAGAAGCCATAAAACTTCTACCAAATGAGCATTTTATATATTTTGGAGATTCGAAAAATGCTCCATATGGTGTAAAAAAGGTAGAAGAGGTAAGAGAACTTACACATAAAGCAGTCGAATTTTTAATTGATAAAGGCGCTAAAGCTATTGTAATTGCATGTAATACAGCTACAAGTGCAGCAATTTCCACATTAAGAGAAACTTATACGTCAATGCCTGTAATAGGAATTGAACCAGCATTAAAACCAGCTGTAAAGTTACACAGAGATGGAGCAGTAGTTATAATGGCGACACCAGTAACATTACAAGAAAAGAAGTTTATTAATCTTATGGAGAAGTATAAAGATGAATCCGAAATAGTATCTATGCCATGTCCGGGATTAGTGGAATTTATAGAAAAGGGAAATATAGATGGAGAAGAAGTAAGACAGTATTTAGAAGAAAAGTTTAAGATATATAAAAATATTGAGATAGGATCTATAGTTTTAGGGTGTACTCATTATCCTTTTGTTAAGAATTTAATAAAAGATATATTAGGTTATGATGTACCTATAATAGATGGTGGATTTGGAACCTCTAAGGAATTAAAAAGGAAGTTAGAGGAGTTAAAGGTGTTAAGTGGTTCGGAAGAAAAAGGTGATGTGAAAATTTACAATTCGCTTGAGGGAGATAACATAATAAAAATAAGTAACAAACTATTATATAGTTAATAAAAGCATAGGGTATTTTGATAAATAAATTTTTCAAAAAAACTTTGTTAAAATGTTGACAAATAATTCTGGAGTTGCTATTATAATAGTAGAGAGAATTATCAGAATATTTAGAAATGTTTAGGGGTGAAGTTTAATGGAAATTAAGGTTAAAGAATATCTTGGAGAAAGTTTTAGCATAGAAGATGCAATATTGTTAAGAGAAACGATTATGAAAAATGAAGGGAAGAATATCACTTTAGACTTTGCAGGAATAAATTCAGTTCCTTCTACTTTTTTTAATTGCTTATTTGGAGAGCTTCTTTACAAAAGGCAAAGGAGAGAAATTTTTGACAGAATTGATGTTAAAAATTTATCAAATCCTAGCGATTATTCTAGAGTTGTTTTAGGAACTGCATTTGTAAGTTAAGATATAAATTGAGGATAGTTAGGTTGAAAAATTTAATAAAAATATAAAAATCACTATTTAGCAGGGTTAAATAGTGATTTTTTAATCTATAGAAATTAATGTGTAAAAGGTTTTAAATTATAAAATTAGATATGATTGAGCTAACAGTTATAGATCCTAAAATGGCTAGTAGCAATATAATTAATATTTCTTTATTGCTAATTGTTTTCTTAAAATTAAGTGTTTTTTCTAGGTTTATTTTTATTATGATAGTTGATATTAAGAATAAACTAATTGATATAATGTAACTTGGCAATATTATTTTAATTGGAATTAAGATAATTAAAGGCAACAGTACGATTAAAAATATAATAAGTGATATACATATTGTATTTTTTATTTTTTCAATTCTAAACTTTTTAAAATCTTTAGGTCCATAAAAAAATATAACTTTTGATTCATCATTTTTTAATAAGTTCATATAAATCATTATAAATGAGCAAGTAAAAGATAATATGCAACTTAATAGTAAATCACTACTAGAGTTAAATGTATTTTTTACTGATACATTAGTTAATAAAATGACTAATATAGGGTCTAATAAAAGGTTTTTTCTTATTATAAATAACAAATCTTTATCATTAAATAAGAACAACATTTTTTTTGATAGTCCCATGAAATAGACAGAGTTTCCCTTAATATCATTTGGGTTTATATGTTTGAAATTTTTAAAAGTTAAATATATTGAGATAACTATAAAAATAATTATACTATACTGGTTCAAAATTTTTTCAAATGGTATTGTAATAAAGTTTTTCATATATAGGATTGTAAAGATAAGGCAACCTATATTCATACAGTTTACTAATGATAAATATTTGTTTTTATTTAATTTATTTTTAAATAAAATTATTATAAATATCAATATATTCATAACAGCTAAATAGAATGTAAATATTCCTAAATCTTGTATGGATGTAGGAAAGATAACATATGTAACAGCAACATAAAAAGTTATTAAGTTTTTATACATATAGTAATTTTCTATATCTTTAACATTTAGCAAGGTAAAATATGTTCTATGTCTTTGAACATTTCTATCAAAATTAGATGGAATTACATGTTTTCCGCAAGCGACATATATGAAGTTTATTAAAAACAAAGTAATTTCTTTATAGTATCCAAATTTATGTTCAAGAAATTTTATTCCAAATAGTAATCCTAAGAGTACAAAGCACAAACTAATAATGTTAAAAAGGCCATATATAGAAAATCTTTTCCTTATTAGTTCTATATTTAATTTAAATACTTCTATCAAATATTTCACGCTCCATACTTGCAATATTTCTATCATTTACAATAGATTTTTTTATACTTCCTTTTTCAATTAATATAAATTTGTCGCAGATATCTACTAAGGTATCTAAAATGTGTGAAGAGATTAAAATAGTTGTTGATGATTTAATTAAACATAAATATTTTTTTAGTTTATAAATATAATTCATATCTATGCTATTAAATGGTTCATCCAATATTACAAAATCATATTTTTTTATAAACATAGGGACAAGTGTAAGTTTCTTTCTCATTCCTTGTGATAATTCTTCAATTAATGTATCTTTTTTATCTGTTAAGTCTAATTGTTCTAATATATCATTTATAGAGGTGTCGGTTTTGGAGTATTTATGTACAAAAAAAATAAATTCTTCTACAGTAAGATACTCATATATATCAATTTCCGATGGAATAAATAATATGTCCTTGGATTGCCAGTCATCTATTTGAAATGCTTCATTAGCTTTCATATAGCCAGAAAATAAGTTCATTAATGTACTCTTGCCAGCACCATTTTCTCCTACGAGGCCAATTATTGTATTTTCCTTGATTTCGATGTTTTCAATGCTTAAATGAAAATTTTCATAGTTGTGCTCTATTTTATTGATTACCATATATATACCTCCTGAATATTAGAATACCTATATTTTGTGGAGAGTTACCACAAATGGTTTAATTTTGAATTTATAGTTATATTATATAAAAAAATAAAACTATAAGTATATACCTATAATTTTATTTTTTTATATAATGATTAAATCACAATAATTCTTAATAAATTAATATATGAAATTTTTGTGATTTAATCAATATTTAATATGTTTTGAACTAATTGTTACCTAATGCTTGTTGAATTATTTGGTAAGCAGCAGCACCAGCAGAAATTAATTCTCCTTTATGCTTCCAAGCCCATTTTATTCCTCTAATACCCCATTTTCCAGCGAATTTAAGAATACTTGCCCACATAATAGCACCTCCTATTAAATATAAATAATAAAATTTGTTAACGCGTTTACAAGAGTAAGTATAATTCAATAATTGTAAAAAATATAATTATTTTCATAATATTTTTTATAATTAAAATATTTAATTATTTGTTCGTTAAAACTTAATAATGTATATAAATGAAAGGAGAAAATAGAGAATACACCTCTTTGAATTAGTTATTATTTTAAATGAACATATTTTAAAGATAAGTATTAAATAGTGAAAGTAAAAACAGGTCTATTTTACCATAGACCTGTTTAATAAAAGTAAAAAATATTATTATAATAATATTTGCCATAGTATATTTTGATTTGACTGTACAATGAACATACACATTTCGTCTTATATTCTATGATTGTTACAATAATTAACAAAAAAGTAATGACATAAATTTGTCTTTTTGTTATTATATTGCTATAAAGGGGGCGGCATAATGGATAGTGTTGGGGGCAAGATAAGAAAAGTACGAAAAGTCAGAGGGTATAGCCAACAAAGTTTATCAGATGGAATTTGTTCACAAAGTGAGTTAAGTAAAATTGAAAATAATCAATTACTACCAAGCGCTGATTTATGCTACAAAATAGCAAATAAGTTGGATATAAATATAAGCGAATTATTAGATGATAATTTACAGGGAATAGAGATATATAAATTTAAAAATTTAACGGAATTATATTATATGAGAAAATTTGAAGAATGTTTAAATATTATAGAAACATTGGATAAAGAAAGTCTTTTAAAATACGAGCAACTGGTGAGTTATTTAAAAGGGGGATGTTACTATCATCTTAAGAAAGATTTAAAAGAAGCAACAAAATTACTAGAAAATGGGTTATTTATGACTTACACGGAATTTAAGCTAAATCCAATGCCAATAGAAATACATTTTATAAATTTGCTTGGTGTTCTATATGCGGAGAATAATAATAACATGGCAGATACTTATTTAAGCAAATGTCTAATATTAATACAAAAAAATTTGTATCAAGATATCCATTATATCAATTTTTCTAAGTGTTATTATAACATCGCAAAATATCATCTAATAAAAAAAAGATTAATAGAGGCAGAGAATGCAGCATCTAAAGGAATTGAATGGTGCTTAAAAAATCAAACACTATATAATTTGTTAGATTTATATAATTTGTTTATTGAAATATATAATAAAAGTGACAAACAGAAGTTATCTAGTAAAATGCAAAGATTAGCTAGAGCTTTAACGTCAATATATAAAATATACAAAATATAATTATACTAGTCTTTAGAATTAAATTATCTTCAATTTTATGTAATCACTAGAAAATCAAATTAGCTTAGCAAAAAATCTTCCTTATTGTGCATTGAAAATAAGCAGTTATATATATATAATAAGTATAATGAATTTATAAGGATAAATATGATAATACTAGTTATTATCAGAATTGAAGGGAGAAAAGTATTATGAAAAACCCAATAGTTACTATAAGTATGGAGAATGGTGGAATTGTTAAAGCAGAGCTTTATCCAGAAATAGCTCCAAATACAGTAAATAATTTTATAGATTTAATTAAAAGAGGATTTTATGATGGGGTAATATTCCACAGGGTGATTCCAGGTTTTATGATTCAAGGGGGTTGTCCAGAAGGAACAGGAATGGGAGGCCCTGGATATAGTATAAAAGGGGAATTTTCACGTAATGGGTTCAAAAATGAATTAAAGCATTCAAGAGGTGTTTTATCAATGGCTAGAACAATGGATCCAAATTCAGCAGGAAGTCAATTTTTTATTATGGTTAAAGATGCTCCACATTTAGATGATCAATATGCTTCATTTGGTAAAGTGATTGAGGGTATGGAAGTAGCAGATGAAATAGTAAATACAAAAAGAGATTATAATGATAAGCCATATGAAGATCAAGTTATAAAATCTATGACAGTTGAGACTTTTGGAGAAGAATATAAAGAACCAGAAATAATTGAATAGTTGAGGTGAAAGGTGTGCTAGAAAATAGTAAGTGTATTTTAGTTTATGGACTTAGTAATGAAGAACTAGAAAAACTTAAGATGGCAAACCTGAAATTTATTAATGTAACACCAGATATGGCAGATATGAAGGTTAAGGATATAATTAGTGGGATTAAGATAATAAATTATAATGAAAGTATATCTAAAGAAAGATTAATTTTATTTAATAATTGTGAATCAAAGGAATTATCCGTATTAATACCATATGCCAGGAAGATTGTTGTTGGAGTTATATTAGCTGTAGTAACACCATTAACAGAGAATTGGACATTTAAATATCTCTTAGAACATTTAATAGGAGAAAGAGAATGGATTGAAAGTAGGCAGGAAGGAAGATAGAACTATGAGTAGAGTTGGGGAGAAAATAAAGGACGCAAGATTAAAATCTGGACTTACACAAAAGGCATTAGCTAAGAAATTAGGAGTATCTGATAAATATATAAATGAAGTTGAAATTGGTAGAAAAGTGGTACCGGAAAGTTTTATTGATAAAGCAGCAAAAGTACTTAATGCTAATTTAAACGATATAAATATGGTAGTCACTGATGATGCACTAATGGAAGAAAGAAAGCAGGAAGTGGTAAAAGCTAAAGTAAGTAAAGTTTCTTCAAGAACTTTAGGAGAGACTTCAGAAGTTTGGACAGATGCTTTTTCATCAGTTTTAAAGAGAGTAAATATTTATGACTATAGTTTAAATGATATATTAGGAGGCAAAGAGTTACCTAATTACTCTAATAAGGTTGAAGGATATGTTGCTGATAAAGTTCTATACTTAAAGATAGAAGATAATGATATGTCTGGATTTAGAATTATGAAAGATGATATAGCATTTTCTCATTTAGTCAAGGAAGTAAGTAATGGGATATTCCTAATTGAGCATAAGGGTAAAAGAATTATTAGACAAATTAAACTAATAGGTAATGCGAGAGCTCTTCTTATTAGTAATGGTGGGTCTGTAATTACTGAGACAATTGAATTAAATAATATTAAAGTTATAGCGAAATTAGAAAGATTAGAGATATCTTTATAAATGCGTAAAAGAGTTGTTTAGAATAAAATTCTAAACAACTTTTTTTCTTAGTAATTAATTTAGATTTCTATAATAATTTATGGATTATAGTGAAACATATACTTGGCTTTTTTCATATATTGATATTATTAATTTATTGGAGGCCTATGTGGAAAACTCAAGTAATACAACAAATTTGATAAAAAATGTTCCTGAAAGTATATTAAGTAAATTGAACTTTATGTCAAAGGTAAGTAAGAATGCAAGTGAAGTTATAGAAGTAATTGTACTATATGGAGAAAATTTTGAAAGAGTAAATGAATATGTAAATAGCATTGGAGCCAAGTTACAAGATTTAGGATATGGGTATGGGATAGTAACAATAAAGGCTACAGATGTTGATAAGTTAGCTCAGAATCCGGATCTTCAATATATTGAGCTACCTGCTAGTCTTTATTTCTCAGATGCAGCTAGCAATAGAGCTTCTTGCATTGATAGATCACGTAGTACTTATGATGTATCTGGAAGAGGAATTATAATAGGCTTTGTTGATTCAGGAATAGATTATACTCATCCTGCATTCAGAAATGAAGATGGAACTACTAGAATTGAATATATCTATGACTTAAGTTTAGAGGGAGCTATTTACGATAAAAATCAAATAAACCAGGCTTTAAAAAATCAAGATCCTTTTTCAATTGTTCCATCTTATGATGTTATTGAACATGGTACTCATGTAGCTGGAATAGCTTGTGCTGGAGGAAAAATAGATGCTAAATATTATGGAGTAGCACCCAATTCATCTATTATTATGGTGAAAAGTGCAAGAGGAAATTTCACATTAAGTACTCAAGTAATGAGAGGATTAAAGTTCTTAGTTGATAAAGCTAATGAGTTAAAGATGCCACTTGTAGTTAATTTAAGTCTAAGTACAAATGATGGTGCACATAAGGGAACTAGCCTTTTAGAACAATATATAAATACAGTATCAACTTTAGAAAGAATAACCATAGTAGTTGCTGCAGGAAATGAAGGAAGTGCAGCTCACCATGTAGGAGGGGTTATAGAAGAAGAAAATATAATAAAGTTTAATGTAGCAGAAGATGAAACAGCAGTAGTTATAAATTTATATAAATCTATACTTTCTAAAATAAGTATAGAATTAATCACACCAGTAGGAGGGACAACAGGAGCAGTTATAGTTGAGGAAGGTTATAAAGAAGGCGTAATATCAAGAAATAGATATCAAATTTATAATACCGGGCCAAGGCCCTTTGATATTAATGGAGAAATAGGTATATCTTTAATTAGTGGAGGCAACTTTATATTGTCTGGAGAATGGACGATTATAATTAGACTGATAGATAAGTACAAGGGTATTTATCAGATGTGGTTACCTATAGCAGAAGGACTTAATGAAAAAACTAAGTTTTTAAGTCCTACAATTACAAATACATTAGGTATTCCTGCAACTGTAAATTCAGTTATTTCTGTAGGGAGTTACAACTATGTTACAAGGATGATATCACCATTTAGTGGGAGAGGAGTTCCTACAATTTATGGAGAAGTAAAGCCGGATGTGGTAGCTCCAGGGGAAGGGATAACATCTGCAATTCCTAATGAATCTTTTGATACAAAAACAGGGACATCAATGGCGGCACCGCATGTAGCAGGCATTTGTGGATTGATGATGGAATGGGGAATAATTAAGGAAAATGATCCATTCTTATATGGAAATCGTCTTAAGTATTATTTAATTATGGGAGCGAGAAGAGATCGAGCAGATGTTGTTTATCCAGATATTAGTTGGGGATATGGTGAGGTGTGTGCAAGTAATAGTTTCGAGGAAGTAATAGATGCTTTAAACATAATAAGTACAGCTGGCCCGCAATTTAGAGAAGAAAAAGTATTAACCCAGTATAATGAGTATAACATAGGTAAATTATTTATTCGGAGGCCACATATGTGACATTCACAAATAGAGTGGTTATTGCATAAAATGTATATGAAGTAATATACTAGGAGAAACAAATGGCAGAAGGTCAATTAAAGGTTCAGTGTTATAAAGGTCAAAGTTATGTACCTGTAGATGGTAGTAAAGTAACAATAAATCCTTCAAACAGTAATGCGAGAATGGACTATTTAAGGGTTGATTTAACTACAGATGCTACTGGGCAGACAGCGCCAATAAGCTTAAGCGCACCACCAATAGAGTATTCAAATGAACCAACAGATAATGCTCCATATAGTTTGTATGATATAAGGGTTGAGAGAGATGGGTTTCAAGACGCTATTATAAGAGAAGTGCAAGTGTTCCCTGAACAGACAGCATTGCAGAGAATAAATTTAATAGAAAGGGCTAATAAGCCTAGTACCGTTGAGGAGATAGTTGTGTTACCTAACACTTTGTTTGGAGATTATCCAGAGAAGATTCCAGAAGATCCAGAAAAACCTCTTCCGCCTCCATCTAGTGGAGTGGTTTTACCAAATCCAGTAGTACCAGAATTTATTACAGTACATCAAGGTGGTCCTAATGAGGCAGGACCCAATTTTAGGGTTCCTTATAAGGAATATGTTAAAAATGTTGCATCTAGTGAAATATACTCAACTTGGTCATCAAATACTATAAGAGCTAATGTATTTTGTATAATATCTTTTACTTTAAATAGAATATATACAGAGTGGTATAGAGGAAAAGGAAAGAATTTTGATATAACTAATTCAACTGCATATGATCATGCTTTTAATTATGGAAGAAATATTTATGATAACATAAGTGTTATAGTAGATGAGTTATTTGCAACTTACGTAAGAAGATTTGGAAGAAAACAACCTTTGTTAACTCAATATTGTGATGGAAAGAATGTTCAGTGTCCACAGTGGTTGAGTCAATGGGGTAGTAAAACATTAGGGGATCAAGGAAGGCCACCGTATGAAATTTTAACCAATTATTATGGAAGTGACCTTGAATTAAAAACTGCAGAACAGGTCAAAGGTAGCCCAAGTTCTTATCCAGGATATGATTTAAGAGTAGGGTCAAGGGGGGAACCGGTAAGAGTAATACAAGGACAACTAAACAGGATATCTGAGAATTACCCACTTATACCAAAGCTTGCAGTAGATGGAGTGTTTGGTAGAAAAACTGAGGAATCTGTAAAGGTATTTCAAAGTGTATTCAACTTACCACAAACAGGAATAGTAGATTATAAAACATGGTATAAAATTTCAGATGTTTATGTGGGAGTAACGAGGATAGCAGAACTTAGAGGAGAGAATAATATATTTTATCCAGTAAATGATATAGGATATAGAAGTGAGGAAGAACCTCATTTTAAATATCCAAAGTAAAACTAAATTTAAATGCATAATGTATCAAAATTTATAGAAGTTTATTTTGAGTACATTATGCATTGTTTATACTCCTTCAAAGTTAAATGTAGGAATGTAATTTTTATTATTTGTTCCATTCTCCTGAATAAAGCCATTACTAACCCCTATAGATGCCGCATAATCTATTAAGGAATTGTAGTGATTGGGATTTAATGGCTTGTTTATTTCTGGATAACTTGATGCAGTATGCATAGGTGTATATTGATTCATTATGCTTATATAAACCTTGTTACCAAAGGTGTTGTATATTCCATCTATAATTTTCTTTGAGTCAAACAATAGCCCTGGTAGCATGAGATGCCTTATCATAACACCCTTGAGTATTTTGCCGTCTGAATCAAATAATGGTTCCCCTACTTGATTAAGCATTTCCTTTAGAATAGGAATGATATTATCTACATAATGTGTAATTTTCGAATATTTAAGTGCATATTTATCATTAAAATATTTAAAGTCAGGAAGATAAACATCAATATATCCATCTAGAGATTTAATAGTTTCTAAAGAGTCATATCCATTAGTGTTATAAAGGATGGGTAATGTTAAGCCATCTCTTTTAGCTATTTCAATAGCTTCTTTTATTAGTGGAACATAGTGTGTTGGGGTTACTAAGTTTATATTGCTAGCTCCTTTATCTTGAAGTTCTAAAAATATCTCACTTAATCTTTCCACTGTTATATATTTTCCTTTAAATTCTTGACTTATATCATGGTTTTGGCAAAATACACATTTTAAATTGCAATGTGAAAAGAATACTGTTCCTGAACCTTTTCCCAAAGATATAGGAGGCTCTTCCCAAAGATGAAGATAAGCTTTAGCTATCTTTATCCTACTATCGGCAGCACAAGCACCTAATTCGCCTTTAATTCTGTTTACATTACAGTTTCGTCTGCATAAGTTGCAGTTTATGAGTTCTTTAGAATATTTCAAAAGAGCACCTCCTGTTTAAGTATTCAATAAATTATAAGTCTAATAGGAGGCGATTACAAGAAGTTAATTTGACATTTTATCTTTATGCTTATAGTAGAAAATTAAGCACTGAATTATAAATATTAAGCTTAGAACACCAAATAAAGGATACAGAGTAGATATTAAGTTAGTAAAACCGATTTGAGATATAGGCAAAGCTATGACTAATACTAAAAAAATACCTCTTTCAAATTTTATATTAAAGGTTTGTTCAAGAGTTTTACTTATTGAATATACATCTGAAACTTCTGTTGAGAACATTTCTAACCAAATGATTATTAAAAGTAAAGCTTGTATAACTGGACCAAATCTTTGAGCAACGAACAATAGTGGTATTTCGTATTCGTAAATATAAGGTTGATTAATCATAAGCATAAGATTAATCATACAGCAAAGTAGAGTGAGACCTATAGCGCCAAAGAAAATACCTATAATCATTGTTTTTGATTTTTTCATTTGCGTACTTAAAGGAACTAGTACACCAGAGGAGCAGAGAATATTATATCCAGCATATAGAATAGTTGAGAGCAAAATCCCTTCTCTTTTAGGCTTAAAACTGGCTATATTGTCGATAGTGACCATTTCTCTGCAAAATAAAAAGTATAGGATGGTAATTATAGTTATGGTAGTTATTAAGGCTGGGACAATAAAAGAATTTACTTCAATTAAGCCATCTGTTCCTCTAATTAAAAAAAATGAAGCTAAAGCAATCATAATTAATGAACCGGCAATTTTAGGTATACCAAAAAATTGATTAATTAAAGCACCACTTCCAGCTATTATTATTGATGCACTTGATATTAAATAAAGTGTGGTTATAACTCCGGTAAGTTTACCTAAAAGGTTAGGACTTATTATTTTCATTACATCACTATAAGAGTTAAGATTATAGTTAACACTTATTTTTGAAATAATAGATCCCATTATTATGTAGAATGTACCACATAAAATTATCCCTAAGAAACTCTTTACACTAAATGAGGTGAAGAATTGGGTTATTTCCTTGCCAGAGGCTAGTCCAGCACCAACGATAGTGCCAATAAAAACTACAGCTATCTGAAATATTTTAGTAATCTCTTTATTCACAATATATTTCCTTTCTAAGTTGTTTCTAATAACAAATATATTAATGATGTATATGTATTTATTCTAATTCAATGGTATAAGGAGAATTTTCTAAGGAAAACTAAACTTATTAGTATCTAGTAATAAGAAAGAGGAGTTTTTTATGAAAAAATTTATAGTGTTTGTTTTAATATTAGTTTTACCAATTAACATTATTGGTTGTGAAAGGTCAGCGAAAGAAGTGTCATTGTACTTATTTAATATTAATGAAGCAATAGAGTCAGGGAACAATTTTATGAGGGGTTTGGCGAATGATGATATTAATGAAGCTAATAAGTATTGTAGAAATGAGACTATAGATGAAAATGAAATTAATAAAATAAGAGAAAATAAAATAGATTCATATAAAATTGATTTAGTATCAGAAGGATCAAATTATGCATATATAAGATATCTATTAATAAGGGGAAGTAAGAATGTTGTAAGGGCTGATCTTGAAAGTCTAGATTTAAAAGTAGTTAAAGTAGATGATAAGTATTTAATAGATGACGTAAATATTAAGAGCTTGAAACAAGTATATAAAGATGGAACTTCTTTAAGATTGATAGATGAAGAAACTGGGAAGAGTCAATTGCTTTTAAGAAGAAGAGATTTACCTAAGCAAGTATTCCCTAAAGATGGGAAGGTAGTGATAACCAAAGAAGATGTACCAGAAAGTGAAATTTCTTTTATCAACATAGGTTTTCAGGGAGAATCTATAGCTATGACTGCGACACGTGGGAATAATGCAATAATAGCTTTAGCTTTGGTGAATAAAACTAAAAAGGCATATGGAGAAGCAAAAGGAGAAGGAAAAGGAGGACAACAGGATGTAAATGTTGATGAAAATATAGAGAAGTTTTTAGAAAAACCGATAGCAGAAGATATAATGGGGTATGATGTACTAAAGAATGTAGATGTCCAAAAGCTATTGTTCTCTGATAGTGATGGAGAATTAATTGTACAGTTTATAGAGGAAGGAAAGGGATCAACTATCAGGATATATAAAAATCCAACAGGAGAATTATTGCCATTAAAGTTTGATGTAGTCTTTCCAAGTGATAAATATTCTCTAGATATTCTTAGAGTTACAGATAGAGGAGTGTTTGTGAAATCTACAGGAATGAAGGGAGATAAAGATTCTGAAGGAACTTATTTAGTGGATTTGAAGGATATGAGAATAATAAAGAAAGAAATGGAGAAATAGTGTTTTAGCATTTTTAATTTTAATCTGTTATTATAAGTATGATATTTTTATTTGGAGGAGGATGACTATGGGGAAAGAATGGAATGGGAAAAGATATCATAGCTTAAATCACTTTTTAAGAGAAAAGTTTGGAGAAAAAGTTTTTAAAATATCTTTAGATGGAGGTTTTTCTTGCCCTAATAGAGATGGAACTATAAGTAGTGGTGGATGTTTATTTTGCAGTGAAAGAGGATCAGGAGATTTTGCTGGGGATAGAGATTTTTCTATTGGGATGCAATTTGATCATGTAAAGAAGATGATGTTAAAGAAGTGGAATGGTAGCAAATATATTGCTTATTTCCAGGCTTACACTAATACTTATGCATCTATAGAAGTTTTAAGAGAAAAATATGAAGAAGCACTTAAACAGGAAGGCGTGGTGGCTTTAGCTATAGCTACAAGACCTGATTGTTTAGGTGAAGATGTATTAGATTTGTTAGAAGAAATAAATAAAAAATTTTATGTTTGGATAGAGCTTGGGTTACAAACTTGTAATGATGAATCAGCTAAAAAAATAAATAGAGGATATAAGTTAGAAGTTTTTGAAAAAGCTATAGAGGAGTTAAAAATAAGAAATATAGATTTTGTTGTTCATAGCATTTTTGGATTACCAGGTGAAACTAAAGATGATATGCTTAAAACAGTGAAATATATTGCTCATTCAGGAGCAAAAGGAGTAAAGTTTCATTTACTTCATTTAATGAAAAATACTCCTTTGGTTAAGTTATATGAAAGAGGGGAATTAGAATTTTTATCTCAGGAAGAGTATATAGATTTATTGTGTAAGTCAGTTGAAATGATACCGGAAGATATGGTTGTACATAGGTTAACCGGTGATGCTCCAAGGGATTTGTTAATTGGACCTATGTGGAGTCTAAAGAAATGGGAAGTTTTAAATGCTATAGATAAAGCTATGGAAGATAATGATATATATCAAGGGGAAAAATTTAAGGAAGGTATGAATTTATGAAGATTGATGTTATTATTTCAGCAGACTACATAAGAGAAGATATAATTAAGGATAATATTGTTGTGGTAATAGATATGCTTAGAGCAACTTCAGTCATTACAACAGCTTTAATGAATGGTTGCAAAGAAGTAATACCCTTATTAACTGTAGAAGAAGCATTTGAGATGAGAAAAAGGTTAGGAAAAGAAAATTGTATTTTAGGAGGAGAGAGAAGGGCTGTTAGAATCGATGGATTTGATTTATCCAATTCTCCTTTAGAGTACACAAAGGAACAAGTTTTTGGTAAGACGATAATAATTACAACAACTAATGGAACAAGAACTTTAACTAATTGTACAGCTGCAGATAAAATATTTGTTGGATGTATGCTTAATGCAAGAGCTCTAGCTAATAGGTTGATGGAGGTTAACAAGGATTTAGTTATAGTTAATGCTGGAACGAATGGCCAATTTTCTATGGATGATTATATATGTACAGGCCTTATTATTAACGAAATTAAAAAAATTAATAATAATGTGGAGCTAACAGATATAGCATTTACAGCAGAGAAGTTATATGAAGAATCTACTAATGTATTAGAATATATAAGTAATGCAAGGCATTATAATGTTATGATTAATTTAGGGTTAGAAAAAGATATCAATTATTGTGTTCAGAAAAACATAACTAATATAGTACCCGAATACAGTGAAGGACATATTATAGGAATAAGTTAAAACATTATTAAATATTAATTAGTAATCTGGTATAAAAGGGGAATGACTATGTGTAGATGCAAGTATCCTAAATCTGTTATTAAAAAGGGTATTAATGTTACTGAGGATGAAAGAGGAGAAAGGTGTTATAAAGTTTCATTTAACCTTGGTAAAAAAGGAAGTCACGTTCTAGTTATATCTAGAGCTCCTAAGGGAGTAGAGGAAGATAGTTGCAATAGCCTATATAAGAGAATAGTTAAGTTTATGGAAGAAAACAAGGATGAGTTTAAAGGAATACAAAAACTAACGATAGTAAATCTTTTTACAGTATATGAATATTCAAGAGAGGATTTATATGAGGAGTGTATTTTAAGAGGTAGAGAATATATAGAAGGAAACGAGGATATTCTTTATAATGATGAAGTAATAGCTGAAGAAATACATGATGCTGATTATATAATTGCTGCTTGGGGAGAACCTTTAGAGGGTTTAGATGAAATATATATAAGCAGAGTGGAATTAATATTAAAGTCTTTAAGGTATGAAATGATGAATAATTCTCAGAAAAAGCATATCTTGAGAGTTGGGGAAGTAAGTAAGAAAGGGTATCCTAAGCATTGTTTGGCTTGGTCATATAAAGATAAACTTGAAAATTTATTTGAATGAAAAAGATTTATAGTAAGCAGTATTTTATGTTTTTATGCATAAAATACTGCTTTAAATATTTAAAGCGGTATAAAGGAAAAGGGTAAATATTGCGTTTTCATGGAGTGTGATAATTGAATATATTCTATTTGTGGGTCATTAAAGGACAAGTATCTCATTTTGTTTATTAATATCTTTTGTGGAAAAAATTTCTCTCAAGGTTTACAATGAGAACATATGTTTGGTTATTGTATATGTAGTTCTTATTTAGGGGGGATTTTATGAGGTTAATAGAATTACTAATAAACTCTGATAAAAACTTTGATGCAATCTATTCAAGGTTTAATAAGAAAATTGAGTTTTTAACCATGAGTTTTCAACTTGAGTTGTATAAAAATGACATTGTATTATTTCTTTGGCAACTTACTAAGAAAATAAATATTTCTAATTTTAAATCAGAAGAGGAGTTATACAAGTATATATCTGTTTCATTAAAAAATTATTGTATAAACATTTATTATAAACAAGCTAAAAATAAGAATGTTACATATAATTCAATGCTTACAAATATAGAAATTGATAAAAAGTATTCTTGTAATCCTATGGATAATTCGTCTTTAGCTTTTGATGAATTGATTTCAAGTTTATCAGATAAACAGAAAAAAGTTATAACTATGAGATATAAATACTGTTTATCAGATTGTGAAATTGCTAATTTTTTAAGTATATCAAGACAAGCTGTATATAAAAGCAGAAAATCTGCGTTAAGCATTTTAGAAAAGACTTATAGAAATGCCCTAAGTTAAATAATATAGCTAAAAATCGGGGGTAAGTTTATAAATATGATTGTTTTTTATTGAAATAAGAGGGAGATGTTAATGATGGTAGATGAAGCGGTAAAAATAACTCAACGATGGCTAAATAGAACGTATAGTGGAAAGAAGGGATATATTGTAATAGATGAAGATGGGATAACCGGAGGAAATACAATAAAGGCACTTACAATAGCTTTACAAATAGAGCTTGGAATAACTGAGCCTAATGGTAATTTTGGACCGGCAACTACTAGTGCGTTTAAGGATATAGCAATTTGGTCCGATAAAGCAAATCAAGTTTACATTTTGCAAGGTGCGTTATTTTGCAAAGGGTACAATCCAACAGGATTTACTGGGACGTTTGGGGAAAATACAAAAAATGCAGTAATAGAGTTTCAATCAGATGCAGGATTAACGAATTTAACAGGAGTTGTAGATTCACTTTTAATGAAAGCATTGCTAAATATGGATTCTTTTAAGCTTTTAGGAGATTCTAAGATTCGTAAAGTTCAACAAAACTTAAATAGGGATTATTCTTCTAATGGGTATTTTAGAGCTAGCATAGGGTTGGTTCCATGTGATGGAATTTATGAAAGAATAACTAATAAGGCGTTAATTTATGCTTTGCAGATCGAAGAAGGAATAGTTGAGCCTAATGGCAATTTTGGACCAGCAACAAAAGCAAGGTGTCCTAGATTAAGATTAGGTAGCAGACAAAGTAAACTTATATATTTGTTACAATATGCTTTGTATGTGAACGGTTTTGATTCAAGTGGATTTGATGGATTGTATGGAGAGAATACAAAGAAAGCAGTAACGGATTTTCAGAGGTTCTCTAGCTTGGATGAAACTGGAGTAGCTGGTATGCAAACGTGGGCATCACTGCTAGTAAGTAAAGGAGATGAAAGCAGAAAAGGAACAATTTGTGATTGTTCAACAACAATTACCCCTGCAATAGCTAAAGCATTAAGGAGTAATGGATATATATCAGTAGGGAGATACCTTACTGGTAATTATAAAATCACACCTAGTGAATTGAATATTATCTTTGAGGAGGGATTGAACTTTGTTCCCATATTTGAAACCTTTGGAAACAAAGGTGATTATTTTAGCACATTCCAAGGAAGTAATGATGCAAAGGATGCAATTGAGGCAGTAAATAATCTTAGGTTAAAGCAAGGAATTATATATTTTGCAGTAGATTTTGATGCTCTAGATAAGTATATAAAGGGAGTTTTAGAGTATTTTGCTGAAATTTATAAGGTGTTTAATGATATTGGAACAAGTTTTAAAGTAGGAATATATGCTCCAAGAAAAATTAGCAGTATAGTTAGCAAGGCTGGTTATACTTGTAGTAGTTTTGTCTGTGATATGTCAACAGAATTTAGCGGGAATATTGGATACCCATTACCTAAAGATTGGGCTATAGATCAGATATCAACGATCTCGATAGAAATTATAGATGGAAATATAAAAATAGATAATAGTATTAGCTCAGGGAGAGATATAGGAATATCAAGATAAATTAATTAGAACCCATCATTTTGATGAGTTCTAAATTTATATAAGGTTACATGCCTAACATTTCTAAATCTTCATATGATAATTCATTACTTATTGAGTCTAGACGGCTATGGTATTTTTGGGTTAAGTGTTCAACACTACTAGATAAATTGATCTTTTTGTAAGATTTATTATGAATTTTCTTATAAATAATATTAGTATGATCCAATAAGTATACAATATGATCAAAGGTTTTTTCTGAAAATCTTAATTTATATAATATAAAATTGTCATTTGATGAATCTACTATATCTTTATTATCAATATATATATTATCATTTATCTTATGGTTGGTTTGGAAAAAAATATCTCCACATAAAACAACTCCAGATTCTTCATAGAATATTGTAATTAGGATACCATCTCTAATAAATAATGCTCTAGTAATATTAGAGATACCAGTATTAGTCTTTTCTATAATTATTATCTTAAATTTTTCATGAGTTAACTTATTGTAAAGTGATGTAATTTGGTTGTTTTCATTGGATGGACCAAGTAACATATCGAAAAGTTCTTTATCAAAATTCATAATTCTATCAATTTTAATGGAACTTACATTATCATTTGTTTTACATAATGATAAGTCTTTCATGGATAGGAAAATTAACTTATCTAAATGTATTAATTCATACAATGTTAAGTTCCACTTTAGAAGCATACTATTAGTTGAAATAATATTTAGTACATGTTCCAACAAATCATCAAAGGAACTTTCATTATCTAAGTTATATGTATAAGAAACAAACTCATGATTTATGTCAAAATACATCATAGTAGCATTTATTATATCTGTAGATAGGTCAATTGTTAAGACTAGACCACTCTTATAAAAAATATGATATTCATCTTTTTCGTATGATGCTGCAGATAATTCAAAATGCTCTTCTTTTAATACAGAATAAATTAAATTCATTTTTTGTGTTACCATATCAATCCCCCCATTTCGCAAGTGGTTATTTTTTTATTATATTATATCACATAAAAGGAAAAAAATGAAAAAAGAGTAGGTTAGTGAATAGGTAAAGAGTATTATTTTTATCATTAATACAGAGAATAAAAAAAGTAACCTTATAACAAGGTTACTTTTTTAATTTCAAAGAATTAAGACTTATTTTTAATAACTTTTCTTTAGGCTTCTTACCAGCAGAACCTAACTTAACATTTAATAGATCTAAAATAAACATGAGAAGAGGTATGCCAAGAAGCAGTCCCCAGACTCCCATGAAGTGTTCAGATATTAATAGAGTGATAAAAACGATAAAAACAGGAAGTTCGGTTTTATCAGCCATAAATCTAGGATTCAATACATAACTTTCTAGAGCGTGTAAAACAGCTATCAGAATAAGAATATAAAAAACTGTTTTAAATCCGCCTATAGTATAAGCTATTATACAAAGAGGAATTAATGAAGCGATAGTACCGGCAACTGGAACCAAGCTGAATATAAAAATCATAACTCCGAGCCCCAAAACTTGAGGAAAGTGAAACAAGAATAGTGCTATTGTAGATAAAATACTATTTACAAAAGCGATAATTAATTGAGCTTGCACTACTTTACCAAATGAGTTTAAAAAATTAGTTCCAAAGTCTAATGTGTATTTATAGACCATAGAAATTTTACTATCTTCAAATTTAAAAAAGAATTCTTTAATTTTATCTTTTTCAAGTAAAAAGAATAAACTTAATATTGAAGCTATAAAAACATTGAATCCCCAAGCTCCTAGGTTTGAGGCATATCTTAAAATCTGATCTAATCCAGCCCCTTTTATGATTGATATAAAGTCAATTTCATGAATATATTTTCTTACATAAGGAGAGAGAAATCCAATATTAATTGAATCAAAGTTAAAGTTAGTTATTTCTGAAATTATCTCACCTAGCTGTTTGATAATTATTGGAATATATGTAGACACAAAAAATACGATTGCAGTTGATAAGATTAAATACAAGAATAATGTTATTATTGTTGGATTTATTTTAATATACTTATCTAATTTGTCGGTAATCCCTTTTTGAAAACTATATGTTATGTAGGTGAATATAAATGTTAGTAAGAACAGATTAAGCATTGATTTTAGTATGAAGAAGAAAAAGATAATTATAAATAAGACAATAAGTCTTTTGGTTATATCTTTTTTTAGTAAGTCTTTCAAAAAATTCATCCTGAAGTCACCTCTTTAGAAATATTTTTAGAAAAAGTAGTAACGGTAGACTTTTTGTATGTCACTACTTTTTAAATTTAAATTTACACAACTTGAAATACAAAGAATTTCAAGTAATAACTTTCATCTGAATTCCATAGTATTGGATGATCTGCAGATTGGGTTCTAAATTCAACTTGCCTTAATATTCTGTGAGCATCATGTGCAGCTTCATTTATTGTGGACTTTAGTAAATCTTCGCTCATGTAGTGTGAGCATGAGCAAGTTACAAAGTATCCTCCAGGCTTAACCATTTTCAGCCCTCTAAGATTAATTTCTTTATATCCTCTTTTAGCTCCATTAATAGTGTTTCTAGATTTAGTGAAAGCTGGAGGATCTAAAATAACTACATCAAACTTTCTTCCTTCCTTTGACCATGTAGATAATACATCAAAGGCATTATGACATTCGAATTTAACAGTATCCTGTAAGCTATTAAGTTCAGCGTTTTTTGTCGCACATTCAATGGCATGTTCTGATACGTCTATACCAAGTACTGATTTTGCGCCTGCAATGCCAGCATTTAATGCAAAGGAGCCGGTATGTGTAAAACAATCTAAAACTTCCCTGTTTTTACATATCCTATGAATAGCAGCTCGGTTTTCTTTTTGATCTAAGAAAAATCCTGTCTTTTGACCATTTTCAATATCAACTATGTACTTAACTCCGTTTTCAATAATTTGAATATTGGTATCAAATTCATCAGTTAAAAAGCCTTTTCTTTGCTCAAGTCCTTCAATCTCACGAGTAGCTATATCACTTCTTTCATATACTCCTTTAGCATTGAAATCATTAACAAGAAGATGAACTATAATATCTCTATATTTATCCATTCCCAAAGTTGAAATTTGTATAACATAGTAATCTTCAAACTTGTCAATAGTTAATCCAGGAAGTAAATCAGCTTCACCAAAAACCAATCTACAAGAAGATGTGTCTATAACAGTTTTTCTATATTCAAAAGCAGCTTTTAATCTGTTTTTAAAGAATTCTTTATCTATTTCTTCATCCTTATCTCTAGTCATGATTCTAATAGTTATTTTACTTCTATCATTAATATAGCCTTTTCCTATAAAATATCCTTTGTGATTATATACTTCGACTATATCACCATTTTCATAATCACCATCATATTCATTTATTTCATCTATATATATCCATGGACGTCCGCCTTCAGCTCTTTTATTTTTTCCTTTATGTAAATAAAATTTGCTAGTCATAATTATCTCCTTTCAAAAAGACTCTTCTAAGATTATAACAGTATTTATAGGGAAAATGGTATCTTTATTTAACATAATTAAGAATAATTAAGAATACTTAATATTAATTAAAGAATATAGAAATGTAATTTTAAAAAAAGACGAAAATTTATGTAAAAACTATTGAAAAAAATTCGAAAGTTGATAGAATAGGCATTAGAAAATTAAATATATTGGGGGCAAAAAAATGAATTCTGTAGTAGTTACAAAATTTGGAGGAAGTTCACTTGCAGATGCATCACAGTTCAGCAAAGTTAAAGAAATAGTATTTGCAGATAGCAATAGGCGATATGTGGTTCCATCGGCACCAGGAAAAAGAAATGCAAAAGATACAAAGATAACAGATTTATTATATCTTTGTCATGCACATGTTATGACTGGAATTTCATTAGATGATGTTTTTAAGCATGTTTATGAAAGGTATACTGGAATTGTCAATGACTTGGGATTAGATTTTGATATCCAAAAACACTTAGGTATCGTAAAGAAAGATCTTGAAGCTGGTGCTTCGAAAGAATATGCAGCTAGTAGAGGAGAGTACCTAAATGGGTTGATATTAGCTAAGTATTTAGGATATGAATTTGTTGATGCAAAAAATGTTATTGTGTTTAATAATGATGGAACTTTAAATTCAAAAGAAACAGATGAATTATTAAGAAATACTTTAAGAAATGTTGAAAAGGCTGTTATTCCTGGATTTTATGGGGCAGATAAAGAAGGGAATATAATTACATTTTCAAGAGGTGGATCAGACGTAACTGGTGCATTAATAGCAGCTAGTATAGAAGCTGATTTATATGAAAATTGGACTGATGTTTCAGGATTTTTAATGGCAGATCCAAGGATAGTAGAAAATCCTAAGGCTATAAGCCGTATTACGTATAAAGAATTAAGGGAATTATCATATATGGGAGCATCTGTACTTCATGAGGAAGCAATATTCCCAGTGAGAAGAATGGGTATTCCAATAAATATTAAAAATACTAATAGACCTGAAGATGAAGGTACATATATAGTACAAGATACAGATGAAAAGGAGTGTAAGACAATAACAGGAATAGCAGGTAAAAAAGATTTTACTGTTATATCTATTGAGAAAGCTATGATGAATTCAGAACTTGGATTCTGTAGGAAGGTACTTTCAGTGTTAGAAATGAATAACGTATCATTTGAAAATATGCCTTCTGGAATTGATACAGTATGTGTTGTTATTTCAGATAGTGAGCTTAAGAATAAGACTGACAAGATAGTTGAGGAAATTCGCAGAGCATGTGACCCAGATTCCGTAGTGGTACATCCTAATATGGCGTTAATAGCTACAGTAGGAAAAGGAATGGCAAAAAGAAAGGGTGTCGCAACTAGAATTTTTAGCGCATTAACAAATGCAAATGTAAATATAAGAATGATAGATCAAGGTTCATCGGAAATGAATATATTAGTAGGTATTGAAAATGATGATTTTGAAAGAACTATAAGAGCTATTTATGGAGCTTTCAATTAGATAGTTAAAGGGAGGCGAGAATGTAGATAGATTTGTGTAAAACAAATCTACTACATTCTTTTTTTGTATTGTTTGATGGTAGATTTGGAATAATATACTT
>NZ_SULK01000021.1:0-32966 GCF_007115085.1 Clostridium sp. HBUAS56017
CTATCAACCCCCATATCGGACTTTCACCGACTAGTACGTGCCCATGCTGGGCACACATAATATAGACCTGACCAAGTTAAATATGTTCAGGTCTTTTAAATATTATAGAAATTTCTTTTATTTTTCTTATGCTCTCATCAAAATCATTTTTTCCTCCCTGTGCAGGATGTCTTACTTTTTCACAACTAACACCTAGCTTGTTAAGGCTTTCCTCTGCCTTATTTCCCATTGCAATTACCTTTTCAATATTAAACATTTCAATCATCTCAAGAAGAGGCTTTTCACCTATTAATAATTCTTTTTTTAAAGGCGTCCTATTACTTTCTTCATTTCCTTTTCTATAGGGATGAAAGGGGAAGGCATTCCATCCAAGCATCATTATGTCGTATTTTAAAAGAGTGTTCCATATTATTGTTGCCGTTGGTTCTTTAAGTAGCTTATCCTTTTCTAAAGGCAATCTATATCCCTTATCCTTCCCAAATAACTCTAGACCTTTCATATTATTCATAAGCAAATACTCACTTGTATATGGTACTCCAGTAATGAGAGAGCCCCTATATCCTGGAGCTTCCCCTACAAGTATTATTTTAGGTTTTAGCTTATGCATTTCCTTTAAATAAATTACTAAGTTATCTCTTCTTACAGAGTTCTCCTTGTACTTATATGAATATTGATTATGTACATTTGGCATAGCCTCCATAGTGGCTAGCTCTTCTACAAACTTCATTATCTTCTTAATCATTTCATCAATCCTTTTGCATTCTTCTAAGTTTAATTAATTCTTATATAGCTTTTCACACTTATTCATTAATTAAACTAAACTGTAAATTTGTTTTAACACGACTTCTATTCGTGTATAATTAAAATAAAAAACTACGGGAGGTAAAAAATGAAGATTGAGCATATTGCTATATACACTAAAGATATTGAAAGATTAAAGAAGTTTTATGTAGATTATTTCAATGGTACTATTGGAGATAAATATTTTAACCCGACAAAAAATTTTGAGTCATACTTTATTAGTTTTGATTCTGGTGCTAGACTTGAGATTATGCAGATGCCATCTATTCCTGACAATTTAAATAGTACTATTGATCAATATATTGGTTTAATTCATATTGCTATTTCTGTAGGAAGTATTGAAAAAGTTAATGAACTTACTGATAAATTAAGAAATGCAGGGTATCAGGTAATAGATGAACCTCGCCATACTGGAGATGGTTATTATGAAAGTTGTATTTTAGATCCTGATGGAAACAGAATAGAAATAACAGAATAATTTTAGAATATTAAAAAGACATCTAAAATAATTAGATGTCTTTATGAATTTCTATCTTAACATTTAAATTAAGCTTTATTTATACCTTTTTTACAAATTCCGATTTTAAACTCATAGCTCCAAATCCATCAATCTTGCAATCAATATTATGATCTCCATCAACTAAACGTATATTTTTTACTTTTGTTCCCTTTTTTAAAGACGATGAGGCACCTTTTACTTTAAGATCCTTAATTATCATTACAGAATCACCATCATTTAAGATATTTCCATTTGCATCTTTAACAACATTTTCATTTTCATCGTTAATATCTTCTAATCCTGCAATCCATTGATGAGCGCACTCTGGACAAATTAGGAATCCTCCATCTTCATAAGTATATTCAGAATTACATTTTGGACAATTTGGTAAACTATTCATCAATATATTTCCTCCATTTGTTCTTTTAATTTTTCATCTAAAAGTTCTCTCAATTTTTAATAGGATTCTATAATAACATACTCTTCTCTTCTTAACAAACTATTCCTTACCATTTTTGCTAAAGCATCCTCTGAGCCCGCATTTTCCCAGCATATTCTGAAGAATATAAGAATACTACCATATATATTCTTCAGAATATGCTAATTTTTATTTATCAAATAACTGGCAGTTTTATTTCAAATATGGTTCTATTATTATCACTATAAGCTACTATTTCTCCATTATGTAATTCTATAATATTTTTCGTTATAGCTAGCCCTAATCCAGATCCCCCTATCTTACTATTTCTTGATTTTTCTATTCTATAAAATCTATCAAATATATAGGGCAAATCTATTGACGATATTGCTTCACCGTAATTTATTACTTGAACTACTGCCATATTCTCTTGTAATTTTGTTGTTACATCAACATAATAGCCTTCTTGTCCATACTTAATTGCATTAGTTAACAAATTTTCAAATGCTCTCACTAATTTTTCTGAATCTGCATTTACAATTAGCTTATCATCTGAAAATCTAACCCTTGACTCCATATCTGCGCTTTTAAATTGATATTCAAAATAAGCAACTACTTGCCCTAATAGATCCACTAAATTAATATGATTTTTATTTAGATTAATACTATTATTTTGCATTTTAGTAAGCTGAAATAAGTCATTTATAAGCACACTTAAACTCTTAGATTTTTCATATGCTATATTAGCATAATATCTAAGTTCAACTTCATCTTTATATTTATCACTATCGATAATTTCTAGATATCCCATTATAGAAGTTAAGGGAGTTCTTAAATCATGTGACACATTAGTTATTAATTCATTTTTAGTTTTTTGTGCTTTTCTTTCTTCCTTAGTTATTTCTTTGAGCTGTTTTGATATATTATTTATATTTTCTGATAAAGCTCTAATATCACCTTTGGCCCTAACATCTATTAACCTGTCTAAATCACCACCAGCCATTATTTCAGTTTGATTTATAATATCTACTAAGCTCTTAGTTTTTCTATATGTTATTAGAATATAAAATATGAAAAATGGGACTCCACCTAAAATTATATAAGTGAAATCTCCTAATATATCATATTTAATAACTCTCCAATATCTCCAAAAATAGCGAACACTCATCATATTAGTATTTCTATACAAATAATCTAATACAATTGCACTTATACCTATTGTGGTACATGTGAGTACCAAAGCTCCTACAAAATCAATTAATGTTGATAACCAAAATTTATATAACCTTTTATTTCTCAATTTTATAACCCACTCCCCAAACAGTATGAATTATCTCATTACCTTCCATATGTTGCTCTATCTTATCCCTAATTCTGCTCATATGCACCATAACTGTATTATTAGATTGATAATAATTTTCTTTCCATACTCTTTCAAAAATTTCTTCTGCACTAAAGACCCGTCCTCTATTTGTAGCTAATAAATATAAAATTTCAAATTCTCTTGCTGTAAAAGCTATTTCCTTATCATCTATTGTTACTTTATGTTTCACTTTATCTATAACCATTGATTCAATTCTTATTATGTCATCTAAAGCTTGCATCTTTGTATTAAAAAAATAAGCTCTTCTAAGTAATGCTCTTACCCTAACTATAAGTTCTAAATTGTTAAAGGGTTTACACAAATAATCATCAGCCCCAGTCATAATGCCCTGTATCTTATCCATATCTTCTGCTTTTGCACTTAACATAAGAATTGGTATGCTATATTTTTCTCTTACTATTTTGCAAACTTCTAATCCATCCATACCTGGCATCATTATATCCAAAACTATTAAATGAATTTTTTCATCTTCTAATATTTTTAAAGCTTCTTCTCCACAACTTGCCTTAAAAACAGTAAATCCATCATTTCTAAGATTTATTTCTAATAATTCTCTTATTTCCTTTTCATCATCAACTACAAGAATATTATTATTCATTTTCTCCTCCCACTATATAACTATTTTTTGAGATACTCCTCTAATGTAATTCTTTTATCATAAATATACTTAGCAGCAGTTTTTCCAACATATCTAATATGCCAAGGTTCATATTCTATCCCTGTTATGTTTTTCTTTCCTGCTGGATACCTTATAATAAAACCAAATTTATAACAATTCTTTGCAAGCCACTTTGCTTCTTTTGTTCCGCTAACAAAATATTTATCTTTATTAGTCATGTCAATACATAATCCAGTTTGATGTTCGCTAGATCCTGGTTTCGCTACATATGCTGCTGCAAGTTTTTTCCCCTCTTCTTTTACTCTATTATTAAGAGTTTTCTCCTGAGACTTATATGATCTATAACCTGAGTTGCCAAGTAATATTATGCCTTCATCTTTGGCTTTTCTTACTAATTCTTCTAGAGGTTTTGCTATAACTCCTGCTATATGTTTTTCCTCAGGACTTACTCCATCTGCAAATTCTATATTAGGGATAGTTAAATTAGATGGTTCATAGTCCTTACTTAACACATTCTTTTCATTTACTAATAATTGTTCTGGACTTGTATTCCCAGACACTTGGATTTCTTTATCATTTAAATTCGCCCCTTCGTTTAAGCTTGTGCAGCTTACACTGTAACAAAATGTCCAACTTATCATAATAATTAGTATAAACTTTTTTAATATCTTTTTCATATCTCTTCCTCCTATTCCAGTATCATTGTAGGAGGAAGAGTTTAAAACATTTATAAAAATTTCTTAAGAAATCTTAAGTTTTATATAATACCTAAAGTCAAGTAATTATATTCAAATATGACGTATAGTCCTATATTAACACATTCTCTTCTATTTTTTTGTTTCACATCACAATGGTCAAATTATATATAAAGGCTTAATGGCAAGTATTCCTTACCTTGCTGTAGCTTTTTGCACTTTATTCCAGTTTAAAGCAACTTAATTTGAGAATTAAGTAAATTGCTGGAGTTTTTGGTATTTGTATGCAGGCACAAGGAGTGCTATTATAATACTGAAATATATTTCAAATTAACTTACGGGATGGTGGTATTAAAATGAAATCAAAATGTTTAATTAAATTAATGGCTGGACTAGTAACTACTATTTGTCTTTCTGCGCCAATTTGTGCAAGCGCTTCCACAGTTGCTACTCCTAACGTTGAACCAATTGCAGCTACTGATACAGTTACAAATCAAATAGTAAAATTTGATTCAATTAATCTTCGTACTGTTGCGTATATTCATGATGGTAATAACTATTGGCATTCACCATATGCAGTAGACGAGTATAATGCATATATATTAGTAGATAATAAAAGCTACGATAAAACTATAGTTTTACACTATATTGATGCTGATGGAGTTTGGAAAGATTCTGATAAAGCTACTTATGTTAAAACTAGAAGTGATGGAAAAGAACTTTGGACTATTCACGGCTATTTTAATGGAAAAGCTGTATTTTCTGTAAACTATAAAGAAGCTAATGCTTGGGATAATAATAATGGTGTAAATTATACAGTATAGTCTAATAATTAATCTATAATTTACTGAAAAAGAAAGGGAGTATCTAAGCTTGATTAAAATTTAATCAGGTTTAGGTACTCCTCCTTTTTGCCTTACAGATAAACTGCAAAATGCCTACTTAATAGCACCCTTTGTAACTCCATTTATTATCCACTTTTGTGCGAATAAATAAAATACTAATAGTGGCAATAAAGCTAAAAGATATGATGCAAAAGCTACATTATAGTTTGTTCCAAACTTTGATTGAAAAATAAATTGAGCTAATGGTAATGTTGCAGCATTTTGATCACTTAAAATTACTAAAGGCATCATTACATCGTTCCAAACCCAAAGTGCTGTCATTATTCCTACTGTTGCATGCATTGGTTTCATTAATGGAAATATTATTTTCCAAAATACAGTCCAAGGTGAAGCTCCATCAACATATGCAGCTTCCTCTAATGACAAAGGAATATTTTTTAAATAACCTACATAAAGCAAAGTATTCATAGAAATCCCATACACCATATAAAGAATTATCATACCTAATCTGTTGTCCAAGTTAAATGCACTTACTTGTTTTACAAGAGGTAACATTAACATAGAAAATGGTACAAACATTGCACTTACAAAAAAGTAATAAACAAATTTATAAAATTTCTTATGCATATTTCTTGCTATTGCATATGCAACTAGTGAATTTGTTACTATAGTTACTACTATCGCTCCACCAGTTATAATCAAACTATTTAAGATCACATGAAAGAAATTTGTCATTTCTATAGCTTCAGCGAAATTGCTAAAGTTCCATGTTTTAGGAAGTGATAATACATTTTGAGTCATATCAGATGGTTGTTTAAAGGCTATAACTATAGTTATATATAGAGGAAATAGTATTGTTAGTGAACAAAGAATCAATAATATTGTAACAGGCCAATTTACTTTTCCTTCCTGTTTTTTTAGTACAGACAACTTTTTAGTTTTTCTTTCAACTTTCACATCAGTATTTAATTCTTGCATTATAGCTGCACCTCTCTCTTCTCTAAAATCTTAACCTGGAATATTGATATTGCCACTATAACTATAAAGTACATTACAGAATTAGCAGATTGATATCCAAATTGATTTCCTCCAAATCCTGCATTATAAATAAGCATGGAAATTGATTCTGTTGACTGTGCAGGTCCTCCCCCAGTTAATGACATAATCTGATCAAATATCATTAAAAAGTTTTTCATACATAGGACAATATTTATTGTAAAAAAAGGTGCAATTAGTGGGAATGTGATACTTTTAAATTGTTGCCATTTACTTGCCCCATCAATTGAACTAGCTTCATATACATCATCAGGAATAGTTTTAAGTCCTGATATATAGATAATTGTATTAAATGCAATTGCTTGCCATGATGCTACTATAACAACAGCTATCCACGCTAAACTTGTATTTCCTAACATACTTTTACTAAACACATCACTATTAATAACTTGTCCTAGACTTGGAATTATAAATGAAAATATATAATTGAATATATAACCTACTATTAATCCACCTAGAATATTAGGCAAAAAATATAATCCTCTTAAAGTAGTTTTAAACTTTATCTTTGAATTTAAAGCTGTTGCAAAAACTAAACTTAATACATTTACAATTATTGTTGCCACTATGGCAAATTTAAATGTAAACATATAAGAATTAACTACCCTAGAATCAGTAAATAAATACTTATAATTTCGCAAGGCAATAAAATCAAAATCCCCAAACCCTCTAAAATTTGTAAAACTATAGATTACACCATTTATTAAAGGAATGGTATGAAATAGTATAAATACTATTATCATAGCTACTGTTATACATAGATAAAATCTATTCCTGTTTTTCATATTGAAATTCCCCCTCTATACTATTTCTCAATATAATCTCTATTTGCTTTGACCCATTCTTTTTGAAAATTGTTTAATAACTTATTTTTGTTCTTGTCTAATAAATAGGTTTGTATCATATCTGCCGCTGGTAATTCAGCTGGGTAATAATGATCTTGGAAATCTACAACTTTTAAAGATTTAAAATATTCATCTAATGCTTCGAACTTAGAATCCTTTTGTTTTACACCTTTTATTGCTGAAAATGCACATTGTTCATCTATATATTGTTGAGCGTTATCTTTTCTAAGTAAAAAATTTATAAATTTAATGCTCTCTTCTTTATTCTTAGAATCTTTAGAAATTGAAAAATATACATCTACACCTGATACTAATTTGTTCTTCTCAGTATCATTAGTTGCTGGTAATACAAACATTCCAAGATTAATATCTTTATTAACCTCTAATATGGGAGAAATGGCATAGCTACCTTGTAGATACATTGCAGATTTACCTTGTGCAAAAGCTACATTTCCATCATTATATCCAACTCCAAAGTTATCAGAATGTCCATAATCTATTAACTGAATAATTTTATCTGTAGTTTCAGAATAAAGTTCATTAAATGTAGTCTCTCCCTTATTAATCTTCTTAGAAAAATCACTATCAACCAAAGTACTTGATATTGTATTCCATGGTGGAAGTGCTGTCCAAGAATCTTTTAATGTAAAGTAAAATGGTGTAATTCCATTTTTTTTAATAATTTGTGCAATGCCCAAAAACTCATCCCAAGTTTTCGGTATAGATAAACCTAACTTTTTAAAAATATCTTTATTATATATAACTCCACTAGCATTTAATGCATATGGTATTCCATATACACCACTCTTGCTATTTAACTCAAGGTTTTTCATCATATCAGAATATATTGAATCAACCTGATCCATATCTATTTTTCCAGTTAAATCTTCTAATATATTAGCATCTACAAAATCAGCATAGCTTCTATCTGCTGAAAGGGAAATAATATCTGGAGCATCATCTTTTACGAGTTTAGTTTTTAATACTGTTGAAGCACTTGGTGGAGCGCTTACAATCACATCAATATTAGGATTTTCTTTCTCAAACTTTTCGGCTAGCTCATTATATGTGTTTACAGCTTCAATTTTATTGCTAAAAAATACTACTTGTTTCTTACTTTTATCACCTGAACATCCTGAAAACATAGTAATAAATATTGAAGTGATTAGAATCATCCCTATTAATTTTCTTTTTTTCATCGGCCCATCTCCTTTAAGTTATCACTTTTATTTATCGCAGTAATAACGTTTACAAATATGATTTTAGCTTATTTTTATATGATAATAAATGGAATCATGTAATTGAAACATGTCTAAATGTTAGGTGTAATCTAATTACATATATACATTTTCTTATGATATTGATTTTAAGCTATTCATAAGGTAAAATCGTATATATTAACATGGTAAAACATGGCTTTATGTTAATTGGGGAGGATAGCTAATGAATGTTTATTATTTAGAAAATACAAATAGAGATTTTAATGATATATATCTTTGTTATTGCGGTTTAGAACAATGTAAGCCATCACATTCCTTCGGCCCAGCCATTAGACCAAATTACTTAATTCATTACGTATTATCTGGACAAGGGTACTACTATGTAGGTTCTAAGAAATATACCATAAAGAAAAATCAAGGTTTCTTAATATGCCCTAATGTGATTACATTTTATCAAGCAGATGAAAAAGATCCTTGGCAATACCTTTGGATTGCTATAGATGGTAATAAAGTTAATCTTTATTTAAAATCTGCTGGATTAGATAGAGACAATCTTATTTTTAATTATGATAAAGATGATTCCTTAAAAGAATATATTATAGAAATACTTAAGCATCACACTCAATCATCATCTAATGCCTTTAAAATACAAGGTTTACTAAATTTATTTTTTTCAAAACTTACTGAAAATAATAAAGATATAAACCCATTAAGAAAGGAAAGAAACACTAACGAATACATTAATAAGGCTATTATTTTTATTCAAAATAATTATCATAACCCTATTAAAGTTTCAGATATTGCAAAGTTTTTATGCTTAAATAGAAGTTATCTTACCTCTATTTTTCAAAATAACTTAAATATGTCTCCTCAGAAATTTTTAATGGAATTTAGAATTATAAAAGCTGCTGAATTACTGTATAATACTGATTTACCTATATCAAATATAGCTTTTTCATGTGGATATAGCGATCCTCTGGCCTTTTCTAAAGCTTTTAAAAAAATTAAAGGTGTTAGTCCTAGAAAATATAGAGCAACAAAACAAGAACATATCGAAAAATACTTATTAGACTAATAAAAAAAAGATCCTAAAGAGTGATTGAATCTTCCCACTTTTTAAGATCTTTCTTCATTTATTAATTAACTTTTCTTAAAGTCCAAATTCTAGCTTCATAGTCTCCTTTTAGTTCTCCAATATCCAGCCCAATGTACATAAGTTCATCTCCACCAAAGACTTCACCTGTTTCAATTACTTCATAAAATGAATCCTTATTTAAAGCCTTAAGCTTCAATCTCTTTGAAAGTACATTTGCTTCAGCATACTTTTTAACATAACTTATAACCGCAATATTATAATCCTTAGATAAATGCATCCAAGCAGCTTCATTGCTATCAAATGAACTTTTTAACCTATATAAATCACCAAATTGAACAATTTTCCTAATACTTTTATAAAATTCTATTTGTGATTTAACTTCTTTCTTTTCCTCTTCAGACATTTTAGTTATGTCTAGCTCATACCCAAAAGTTCCTGCCATTGCCCCTATGGCTCTTGTATTCAGTGGAGTGGTTCTATAAACTTGATGGTTAGGAACTGCTGAAACATGACAGCCCATAGTAACACTTGGATAAACCAAAGAAGTTCCTTCTTGAATTTTTAATCTTTCTATTGCATCTGTATCATCACTTGTCCATGTTTGAGGCATATAGTATAACATTCCTCCATCAAATCTCCCCCCTCCACCAGAGCAGCTTTCAAATAATATATTAGGAAAATTAGATGTTATATTTTCTAAAATCTTATATAATCCAAGCATATACCTATGAGCAACTTCTTTTTGTTTTTTAGCTGGCAAAGCCTCAGAACCTATTTCTGTCATATTTCTATTCATATCCCATTTTACATAAGATATTGGTGCAGATTTTAATATATCTGTAATCATCTTGATTATAGCATCACAAACCTCATCCCTAGATAAATCTAAGATAAGTTGATTTCTAGCCTTTGATATTGTTCTTCCTTCAATATGAATACACCAATCTGGATGTTCTTCATAAAGTTTACTTTTAGGAGATATCATTTCTGGCTCAAACCACAACCCAAATTTCATTCCCATTTTATTAATATTCTTAGCTAATTTATTCAATCCACCCTTAATTTTTTCTTCATTTACAAACCAGTCTCCAAGGGAGCTATCATCGTTATTTCTTTCTCCAAACCATCCATCATCTAAAACAAATAACTCTACTCCAAGTTCACTAGACTCCTTTGCTATAGACTCAATTTTTTCATTATTAAAATCAAAATAAGTTGCTTCCCAATTATTAATTAGTATTGGTCTTTCCTTATCTCTAAATTTACCTCTACATAATCTTTCTCTATATAAATTATGATAAATATGAGACATACCACTTAATCCTTTTGCTGAATAAACCATCACTACTTCTGGTGCTTGAAATTCTTCCCTTGATTCTAAATTCCATGTAAAATCAAATGGATTTAAACCAATTTGAGCTCTTGCTTGATTATACATATCTACCTCAACATTTGCTAAGAAGTTACCACTATATATTAAATTGAAACCATACACTTCTCCATTATCTTCTGTTGTGTCTTTGCTTACTAAAGCTATAAATGGATTTTGAGCATGACTGCTTGCTCCCCTTCTACTTTCAACTGATTGCATTCCTAATCTTAATGGACTTCTAACAATATGTCTTTCTCTAGCCCATGCACCTGATAATTGAACCAAATCAAATTCACTATGTGTAAAATCCACGTTTGCACTTAAAACTCTTAATATATCAACATCTTTTTCACTGTTATTAATTATTTTACAGCTTCTTGTAATAGCATCATAGTTTTCAAATACAGTATAAGATAATATCACTCTTAATCCTACTAACTCATCTTTTAAAGAAACTTCAAGGGTCTTAGAATCTTTTTCAATCTCTGCATATGTTGCTGGTAATCCTTGAAGTTTCTTCTTTCCATTATATATTTTGTGCCCTTCATATCTAAAATCTGTTACTGTTGTTCCATCATCTAATTTTATTTGAATGGCTGGACTACGTAAGTCAGTATTTCCATATGAAGGATACTCTTGTGGTATCATCTCAAGTTGTAAGTCATCAATATTATCTGTATCTGCTAAAAAACTACCACATTGTCTTTTTTTAAATAAATAATCTAACTTATTAGAATTAATTTTTCTTCCCCAATATAAATGAACTAAATGTCCAGTTTCTAATACTCTAAATGCATAACTTGTATTATTTGTCTTTATGTGAAACAACCTATTTTCTTTATTAAACATAACTCCCATTTTTCAAACCACCTTTTACTTGCTATAATATAACTTTTTTGAATCCTGTTATAATTATACTTTTTATAATTATCATTAACTATGATGTTTTGTTACTAATACATGTCAAAATGTTATATTCTCTAGCAGAAAATAATGATACTTTTTAAGTTATGTTGTAAAAATATTCAAAAGGCTATTTATCTAACAAACTGACTATTATATATATCACTATATAAGCCATTTTTATTAAGTAACTCATCATGACTTCCCTGCTCCACAATATTTCCCTTATCCATAACAAGAATCTTATCAGCATTTTTTATGGTAGATAATCTATGAGCTATTATAAAACTAGTTCTACCTTTCATTAAATTATCCATGGCATTCTGTATTTCCAATTCCGTCCTTGTATCTACACTTGAAGTTGCTTCATCAAGTATTAAAATTGATGGATTAGCTAAAATAGCACGAGCTATACATAAAAGTTGCTTTTGTCCTTGAGATACGGAAGAATCCTCATCATTTAAAACAGTACCATAGCCACTTGGAAGTGTCTTTATAAAGTGATCAATCTTGGCAAGCTTTGCTGCATTCTCCACTTCTGAATACTCTGCTCTATCTTTGCTATATGAAATATTTTCTTTAATAGTTCCATCAAATAACCACGAATCTTGTAATACCATTCCAAATAAAGAACGTAAATGAGATCTTTCTAATTTAGTTATATCAACGCCATCTATCTTTATTTTCCCGTGACTTATCTCATAAAATCTCATAAGAAGATTTATCAAAGTAGTCTTTCCAGCTCCTGTAGGACCAACTATAGCAACTTTTTCACCAGCTTTTACATTTAAATTCATTCCTGTAATTAAAAGATTTTTATCATATCCAAACCTTACATCTTCAAACTCTATATTTCCTTTTGGATTTGATATTATTTTATTTTCTAGACAATCTTCTTTTTCCTCTTCCTCATCTAAAATTTCAAATACACGTTCAGCTGAAGCAATAGCTGCCTGCATTGAGTTTAGAGTATAAGCTGCCTCAGTTAAAGGTTCTGATGCTTGGTCTAAATATTGAAAGAAAGCTTGTATTATTCCTATTGATAATTTTCCTTGAATAACAAATACTGATCCAAGGGCTGCTATTAATACATATCCCATTTGATTCATTAAACGAATTAATGGATTTATAGCATATGTAATAAATTGAGCTTTTTTTTCATCTAAATATAATTTATTATTAGATTTCTCAACAGTATTAATAAGATCATCTTCTAGGTTAAATGTCTTTACAACCATTTGCCCAGTAAAATATTCTTCTATCTGACCATTAAATACACCTAATGACTCTTGCCTATTTGTGAAATAATTAAAGCTCTTTTTCCCAACTATTAAAGTAACCACAATTCCCATAATAATAGATACAATAGCAATAAGTGCTAATACATAACTTATTGAAAACATAAGTATAACAGCTCCTATGATTGTAATTACAGCTGTAATAAATTGCATTAATCCTGTTTGCAAAGTTTCAGCTAACTTCTCTAAATCATTAGATACCCTGCTTAAAACTTCACCTTTCTTATGAGTATCATAATATCTTAAAGGAAGCTTAGTTAGTTTTTTGCTTATTTTTCTCCTTATTGATAATACTAAGTTTTGAGATACAGTTGCCATTATGTATTGCTGCACGTAATTTGATAATAATGATATTACATATATAGTAATCAGTAGCACAGAAAGTCTTTTTATAATATTAAAGTCTATGCTAAATGAGCCAGTAACAGATACATTTTTTATTCCTTCAACAACAGTATTTATAGCCTTACTAAAAATTAATGGTGCAGTCATTGTAAATATTAAACTTACGATAGCAAAAAATATTACCGTAATTAACTTCCATTTTTGATTGAGGAGCAATTTAAATAATCTCTTTACTGTATTTTTAGTATCTTTAGCTTTTTCTGCTGACATATCATCATTTAAGAAAGCAATATCTTTTGAATTTTCTTCCTGCATCATATTAACTCCTCCTTACTTAATTGCGTTTCCGCTATCTTCATATAAATAGGACAAGTTCTAAGAAGTTCCTTATGTGTGCCTTTTCCTACTATACTTCCTTCATCTAAGACTATGATTTGATCTGCATCCATAATTGTACTAATTCTTTGAGCGATGGTTATAACAATGGAATCCTTTAACTCATCTTTCATAGCTGCCCTTACTCTAGCATCTGTTTTATAATCTAAAGCTGAAAAACTATCATCAAAAATATATATGTAACTTTTCTTAACTAAGGCTCTTGCAATACATAATCTTTGTTTTTGCCCACCTGAAAAATTACTTCCACCTTGTGCTACAAAAGAATCGTAGCCTAACTTTTGATTAAAAATAAAATCATCTGCCTGCGCTATTTTTGCAACATCTATTATTTCCCTCAAAGTTGCATCCTTCCTGCCATGTCTTAAATTATCTGCTATAGTCCCACTAAATAAAAAAGCCTTTTGAGGTACAAAACTTACCATATCTCTTAAGGTATTTTGTGAGAATTCATTTATATTAATATCACTATTAATTAAAATTTCTCCAACTTCTAAGTCATGCAGTCTTGATACTAATTTAGCTATAGTGCTTTTCCCTGAACCGGTAGCCCCTATAATTGCAGTAGTTTTACCTTTTTCACATGTAAAATTAATGTGGTTAAGAACATGTTCTTTAGCATCTTCATAGGAAAATGTAACATCTTTAAACTCTAAAGTTTCTATATTATCAGGCTTAATTATATTTGCCTCTTCATCTACTATTTCAGGTGTATATTCCAAAACTTCTAAAATACGTTTTGAACAAGCACTAGCACGTGGGATATTAATTAGTACCATCATTGCCATTACTAAAAAAAATAGTATTATTATTGAATACTCAATAATAGCCATAATATCTCCAACTAGCATATCTCTGCTTTCTATTCTTATAGCTCCAAACCACAAAATGCTAACTGCAGAAATATTCATTATAACCATTATTATTGGCATGGCTACAGCAAATATCTTATTCATTTTTATATTAGTATTGGCATAGTTCCTAAAAGCCTCATTCATTATCTTCTTTTCATAGTTTTCACGATTAAAGGCACGTATAACTCTTATACCTGAAATAAACTGCCTAACTTTTGAATTGATTTTATCTAACTGAATCTGCAAGTTTAATGATAGATTTATAACTTTTTTACTTATAAGTACACTAAATATTAAAACAGCTATTCCTGAAAGAAAAATTATAAGCGCCATATAAGGATCTTTATGAAAGGCTAAAAACATTCCTATTGTAACTATAAATGGAACAGGAATTATCATTTCTATAGCCATATTTATTGTATTTTCAATTTGATTAACATCGCTTGTACATCTTGTGATTAATGATGAAGTTGAAAAGTGTTTAAAATCCTCCACTGATAATTTTTGTGAATGTGAAAAAATTTTACTTCTAATATCTCTAGCAATTGATGTTGATACCTCTGCTGAAAAATACGTTGAAAGTATTGCAGAGATACCTGTAAGAAAAGCAACAACTATCATCATTCCACCAGTTTTTAATACATATGATATATCTCCTTTTATTACTCCATTATTTACTATATCTGCAACTAGTGTAGGAATATATAATATACCTATGGTTTTCATTACTATAATTACTATTAGTGAAATTAAGAGTATTTTATTTACTTTAAAATGTTTGAACAACTTTAGCATAATATTCTCCTTTAGCCATATTTTATTTCTAGAACTCATCATAAACTATCCAGTAACTTGACAGTCAATGATTTTATAAATAAAATATCTGAAAGAAGAAAAATTTATAGAGGTTGATGATTATGAGTAATTTTATAAATTTGAAAAAGTATATATCTATAGGTGCTTTTTCTAAATTGTCTGGAATAAGTAGAAAAAACTTAATATATTACAATGACATAGGTATCTTAAAGCCTGCATTGGTTAAGGAAAATGGTTATAGATATTATTCATATAATCAATTAGATGAGGTAAGTATAATTCTATCCTTGAAAGACTTAGATGTTCCGCTAAAAGACATAAAAACTTATTTAGATAATATATCTGAAAATAATCTTCTTGAATTAATTGGTAATCAAAAGAAGAAAATACTTGAAGAACTTAATAGGTTAAATCAAATGAATTATATTATAGAACAGAGAACTAAAAACGTTAATATGATATCTAATATTAATTGTAATGATATATTTTTAGAAAACTGCAAAGAAGAAGTTTTATTTTTAGGCCCTGATCATATTTTTTCTAATTCTGATGATGATCTTGAGGAAGACTTTGCTAACTTTCTTGATTATTGTTATAGTAAAAAAATTCTATATGGATATCCCGTAGGTGTATATTCTAAATATAATGATGCCTTTTCTGACACTCCTTTTTCCTACAATTATTTTTACAAATTACCTTCTGACATGGATTATATAGAAAAAACCATAAAACCTTGTGGACTTTATGTTATAGCATATGATAATAGCTACTTAGCTGATGACTTCAAGATTTTTCAAAGGATAGATGATTATATAATTAAAAACAATCTTTCTGTATGCGGAGACGTTTATGTAGAAAATATATCAGATGAGATTATTACTAAAAGTCCAAATAAATATTTATCAAAAATTTCTGTGCAGGTAAAAAAATAGTTGAGCAAATAATAATTTTTTAGTGCTATATTTTAGGAATCTGATAAAAACTATCATTTACATCTTCAAATATTAATGTATAATTTAAATATATGTAAACAAGCTATAATTGTAGTTTTGTTTTGAAAGGAGATAATTTTATGTCAGTATATATGATTACATATTTTGTCAGTGACACTTGTGGATGTGGTCACGATCATGATCACGAGCATGATCATGAACATATTGAATCTAGTGAAAATAATATAATTGCAAAGATAAAATCTGTAGGAGCTTGGGCTAACTTTATGCCTGAAGGATACCTTGTTAAAAGTACTTTATCAGCTCAGGAAATATTAGAAGAACTTAAAGCTGTAGCAAATAAAGGAGATATATTATTTGTAACTAGAACAGATGCAGATTCATGTGCTTCCACACATCAAGCAGTTATAGAATGGATTTCAAGATAATTAGATAATGCTTTTTATAATTAATACTATGTAAAAAGTGAATTCATTAATTTGAATTCACTTTTTTATGCTTATTTATATATTATCTTTTTTCTTTTCCTGTACTATCACCGTACATAAGATTTTCAACTTCAGCTACTGTTGAAAGATTAGCGTCTCCCATCATGCTGTATTTTAAACATGAACCAGCTGTTGCAAATTCTATAATATCTTGAGTTGAATACCCTGATGTTATTGCATATATAAGTGATGCTGCAAAGGCATCTCCTCCACCTATATTATCTATAACATGTATATCATACTTCTTAGAGTTATAGAAAGTCTTTCCATCATAAAGAACGGCTGTCCAATCTACATCCTCTGCTGTAAATCTGTTTCTTAATATTATTGTAGCATATTTAAGCTTGAACTTTTCCACAAATTCTTTAAGTATTTCATTGCAATCTTCTCCTTCATCTTCAGGTACACCCATTGCCATTTGTGCTTCTTCAATACTTCCTAAAGCTATATCACAATACTCTAAAAGTTCTCTAATAACTTTACTAAATCTATCTTTATTCCATAAAGTCTCTCTATAATTTAAATCTATACTTATTGTTAATCCTTTTTTCTTAGCTGCTTTTACAGCATCAAATGTAATTTTTGCACATTCATCTGAAAGTGCTGGAGTTATTCCTGAAAAATGGAACCATTCTGCTCCTTCAAATATTTTATCCCAATTAAAATCTTCTCTTTTAGCTTCTGCCATCGAAGAACCTTTTCTGTCAAAAACAAACTTAGTTGGTCTTTGAGATTCTCCATATTCAGAGAAATAAATACCTATTCTTTCTCCGCCTCTTACTACGTCCTTTGTATCAACTCCATATTTTCTTAATTCGTTTATTGCACATTGTGCTATATCATTCTCTGGAAGCTTTGTTACATAACTTGTTTCCTTTCCAAAGTTAGCAAGTGAAACTGATACATTTGCCTCACTTCCACCATAAAATGCATTGAACTCTTTAGATTGAGAAAACCTATCATAGCCTAATGGCGAAAGCCTAAGCATTATTTCTCCTAGTGTAACTATTTTCCCCATGTTTTTCACCTCTTGTAATAATTTAGTTAATGTTACCTTATCTTTAACTAATGTTTTCACTCTATGTAACATGTTGTCAAAATGGCCCATGTTATAATTGAATTATATGCCAAATGCCCATAAAATTCAAAGTATGGTAAAGTCTATTTCTATCAAATAGTATCAATATTCTACTTCTTCATACTTTTTAGGACATATTCCTTATTTTTGTAAACCAAATCTATACCCAATACAACTTCTAATCATTTTTAACTAATAAAATAACAAAAAGCATTTTCTAAAATCTTAGAAAATGCTTTTTGCATACTTTTATGTATGACAGCTATAATTTACTGCCTCTTCAATCAAATATTCACTTTTTCTATGTAGTGACAATTAACGTCTATATGATTTAAGAATAATAATAATCTTTCATAAAGTGGGTGAACTTTATCACCGAACTTTCCTTCTAGACTTTCGCCAATATCTCTTACAGTTTTATTGCCATCAATCTGCAAAAACACAAAGCTTCCATATTCATCTAAATCAATTTTCTTATACTCTGGAATTTTAAATTTAAGTTTTCTAAAGAACCTCTGGATCTTATAATCTTGTTTTATAAGTATAGTTACCATATTCTCTTTATCTACTTCATACTCTAAACTATTAGATATTTTATATATTATGTTTAAAACATCTTCATTATTTTCCAGCATTTTTTGCCTTACTTCTTAATATTGGTATTATAGTAGCTATTATTAGAACTACCAATATTACAGCTGCCATTCCATTAGTTGCTGCAAATCCACTTGGTCCAGCTCCTTTAATAACACCTGTTACTTGGAATATTATACCTACAAGTCCTATTATAGAACCACCAGCAACAAGTCCAGAAGATAAACTTATACCATTAGAAACTTTAGCTTCTTTTTCTTTTTCAGATTTACAAGTTTTTTCTATAACCACTCTAACTAACGCACCTACTAATATTATAGAAGATGTAGCTATTGGTAAATAGAATCCTATAGCAACTGTCATTATAGGAAGACCTAATAAGAATAAAACAACTCCTATAATACATCCAGCAATAACCATAACCCAAGGTAATTTACCTGACATTATACCAGCAGTTAATGTTGACATTAAATTAGCTTGTGGAAGTGCAAATGGAACATTATCACCAGTAATTACAAGTTGGTTTGAAAGTAGTAATATAGTTCCAACAACTACTACAACACCAACAACACCAGCTATAGCATAATATTTTTCCATTTCCTTTTTGTCACCACCAATTATGAAGGTAACCTTTTGTGATTGTGAGTAACCACCAGCTATAGCTATGGCAGTAACTATAAACGTACCAAATAAAAGTAATGATTTGTTGCTTTCAGGATTTTGCCATCCCATTACAACGAATAATAGCGTTACAACAACTATAGAAGCTATAGTCATACCTGATACAGGAAGGTTTGAAGTTCCTATAGTACCAGTTAGACGTCCAGAAACTATAACAAATAATAATGATAAGAAAAATGATAAAATAGAAACAACTATTGCCATTAATATATTACCATTAGATGATATGAAACCACCTATAAATCCTATTACTATACCACCAAGTAATATTATGTTTTCAACAGATGAACCCTTACCACTATTTGAAGTCTTAGCACTAAGAGTTTCTTTTATTGAAGATATTATAGTAGGTATAAGCTTTATAGCACCTATTACCCCACCTGAAAGCATCATTCCAGCTCCTATGTATTTTACGTAGCTACCAGCAATATCTTTAACCTGCATAGCATTTATAGCAACATCAGGGTTATTCCATACTGCTGAGCCTTCTTTTCCAAACTCTGAAAAATACCCTATTAAAGGTATAATTGCAAAGTTAGATAATATAGAACCAGCAAACATAGTTAATGAAACATCTAGACCAACTATGAAACCAATTCCTAATAATAGTGGATTAACTTCAACTTCAAATTTCCATTTATAGAAACTTTCATTTACATAGCTTATAACATTGTTAACTAAATTCAAAAACGAGCCAGTTATAGCAGTTATAACACCACCAATTCCAAAACCTATTCCCATGTACTTCATTGATTCTCCTGCACCTTCTGAAGCAACAAGTGTTTCAGATATAGCTAAAGACTCTGGGTACATAAGCTTACCATGTTCTTCAACGATTAAGTAATTGTAAACAAGAGAAGCTATTCCAATACCAAATAAAACTCCACCTGTACCAACAAGAAAACCTTCTAAGAAAGTGACTTTAGAACCTATTAATAGAATTGCCGGTAATACGAATATCACACCACTAGCAACAGATTCTCCTCCACTTGCCATACCTTGAACTAAATTTTTCCCAAGAATGCCTTTTTTCTTAGCAAATGCAGCTATAAATCCAGATCCAATAATAGATCCTGGTATACCTGCAGCAACTGTAAGTCCTGATTTCATACCTGAATAGGCAGTTGATGCTGCAAATAATACAGCTAAAATAATTCCGATTATTAATACTACAGCGTTCCCACCAGATTTAGAACCACTTGAAACGTAGGGAACGTAATTTTTACCAGTCACACCGCCATATGCATCTTTAGATAACTTATGATCCATAAGTTGTTCCTCCTTTAATATTTAATCGTTATAATTATATCACAATTTTTGTATAATACTGTCTTTTTTCTTTCTAAATTTATAGTGCTTAGGACAAAATATTATAATTTAATGAATATACATACATCTTATAGATAATTTAATGAATATACACATATTTTATAGACAATTTATCTAAATTATCACATAATGTACTCTTCAATATTTTCAAAAATTCATCTTATATCTATTATTCTTTCTAGAAATCACTTTTTTATCTACCAAACTACTTAGCCACCTTTTCCAAACTCTTATATTTCATAGATGTCAAAGAAATTATTTCTTCAAATGATACTCCTTTTTTCATCCCCTTATATTCTTTTCTTTCTAACACTAAAAAATGATTGCTTGTAAAAAGCACCATTCTCAGTGCTTTCAAATATTCTCTGACTTACCTAAATTAATTATTTTCTGAATTTTCAAAATAATCATTGTATTTTCCATTTTTTTCCTATATACTTATGTTAACTTAATATAAGGAGGTAAGATTATGGGAAGATTAGTACATTTAAAAGCTTTTACAAATGACGTTAAATTAGCACAGGATTCTATTGAAAATTACAAACAAGAATTTACTACTCTAGTTAATTACGCCACTCAAATTAAAGGGTATATATTCCCACTGCCACATGACATTAATGCATGGCCAGGAGGAGCAGCAGCTTATCAAGCTGCCCAGACAACTTGGGCTGATATAGGTGGTACTCTCGAAGGATGGTCAATTAGTACCTTAAAAAATATTATAAAGATACCTGAAGCATTAACAGGTGACAATAATACTATTATTTTACCAGCTCTTAACGCATGTATTTCCTTATGTGATGATCTTATTTCAGATCCAAATGATCAACTCTATACAAGAAGTCTTAAACGTAAGATTAATTTGCTTATAGATTCTTTCGATATGTATTCAGATATGACTGAAGGCCTTATTAAAAGTTTAAACGATGAAGCCACCGTTTTTGACAATGATGCAGGTAAAATGATTGTCCTATCAAATCAAGCTCTAGATGCAGTTGGAAACGACAATAAAAGAATTACAGAATTGAATAATCAAATCTCTAAACTAAATTCAGACATTAAGTCAGCAGCTGTAGCTATTGCTGGAGGTTCTTTAGTTACTGTAGCTGGTTTGGGTATTTGCATTGTAGGAATTATCTTAGCCCCAGCAACCGGAGGTGTATCATTAGGATTATTAATTCCAGGCTTAGTGATTACAGCCGGCGGTGTAGTATGTATTGCTTTAAATTCAATGACTATCTCTCAAGACAAAAAATTAATTGACGCACTTAACACTCAGATTAATTCCATAGAAGGAGATATAACATTACTAACACAAATGAGTGATAAGCTTAAAGGATTTGCAGGTCAAGTAGATTCTCTTAAAAACACTCTTAGTGTTATAACTAAACCATGGTCATCTGCTTGTGATTACTTTAAAAGCACTCTAGAAACATTAAACACAATAGAAGATGCCACATCTGAAGATTGGACAAATGTAAAAAATGAACTTAATGATATCTTAACTCATTGGAATACTCTTATTGATACTGTTGGAAAAATCCAAGTACAATTTGATGTATACAAAACTAATTTATCACTTGGAATGAGCCAAGATGAAGTAATGAAGGCTATTAATGATTCTTCAGCAAATAAAGTAGATATAATAACCTACTTAATTTCATAAGAATTATTAATTAAAGTAATAAATTTTCATTTTTCAAAAGGTTTTAACGCCTAATTCAAGCAAAATCTTCTGCTTGAATTAGGTATCTTATTTACTAAACATATTTATAATAATCTAGACTATTATAATGGAGGTGAAAATAGTGAATAATGAAACATCACTTGAAAGATTTCCAGAAGACTCAATTGATGAATATAAAAATGAACTTTATATTCTTATTAATTACTCAACCCAAATAAAGAACTTTAAATGGCCAAAATTAAACTACTTTGATATATGGACAGGAGGAATATGCCAGTACGAAAACATAAAGATATATTGGGCTGATATGAGCAATGAATTTATTGATTGGTTAATGAGTGTTTTAAAAAGGACTATAGAAATAGAGAAAATCTTAATTAACGATAACACTACCATCCCCCCACTACTTCGCTCTTCTATATCAATATGTAATACTCTTATTACTAACGATCCAACTGATGGTTACTATATAAAACTGCTTATGAGGAATCGTGAATTATTATACAATTCTTTTTGTATATATGCCCGCCTTTCTTTAAAGCTTTTTGAAAAATTGAATGCAAATACTCGGGAATTTGATTGCAGCATATCTGAAATAATGTATGATGATGATTCTATTAACTATGCAATAAAAATAGAAAAAGGTAAAATTAAGAATTTAGACAAACATTTTTCTCAAACAAATACAGCTATTGAAAAAGAATTGTCTTCTACTGAAAATAGTAAACGTATTGAAGATCTTAAAACACTAGAATCAATAAAAATAACTCTTGAAAGTTTCAATAGTGAAATCAATCCCATAAAAGACAATTTTAAAATAATAATTAATCTGTGGTCATTTGCTTTTGATTACTTTAAAAGCACTATAGAAACATTAAGGTCAATATATTCTACCACGACCCAAGATTGGGCAATTGTAATAAATAAACTTAATGATATTTTAATTTCCTGGAATGCTCTTATTGATATTATGAATAAAATTCAAATCCAATTTTCTAATATTTTATAATTACATTTAGTGAGTTTTCTACATCACCAGCGGTTTCTATTGCCAGCTTAAGCTCTTCCCATGGAAATTCATGGGTTATAATAGACTCAATATCCCATCTTTTACTCTCCATAATGGCCATAACATCTTTTACGTCTTCTGGCATATATCCACCACTTCCAATAAGTGCATGTTGCGCAAATGTCATGGATAGAATATCTACTGGCCTCTTACCTGCCAAAACTCCAACAAGCACCATTCTACATTCGATTTTCCCCATTTCCTGAAATAAATCTAAAATAGAAGCTGCCCCAGCTGCATCAACGTAAATATCTACATTAGCTGTTTCCCCACTTAAAGATAGTGCTTCTCCAAAACATTCTATAGCTTTAACTTTAAGATTTTCCTTGCTATTATTACAAACTTCAAAACCTAATTCTTTAGCCTTTTTTAATCTAAAATCAGAAAAATCGCATATCATTACCTTGTCACAGCCAAAATATTTTAACGCAATAGCAACTGCAATCCCTATTGTTCCTGCTCCAAATACAATGGCATTTTCACCTTTCTTAGGAAGTGCTCTACGTGCTGCACGGCAGCCTACTGTAAAAGGTTCAATTAAGGATGCTTCTCTTGAAGAAATTCTACTACTAACCATATAAACCTGCTTATTAAGTTCCGCGTTAGGAATCAATATATATTCTGAAAAACCACCTATTGTCCCTGCTCTTTTGGTATCTCCTTTTGCTAAACGTGGATATGGATATACTCTATCTAAAACCTTAATATCTTTTACATTTTTCCCTACATCTACGACTTCTGATACCATCTCATGCCCGAACTCCCCTCCAACAGTAATTTTATGACCTGTGCCAGGGCCATGAAAATAAACTGCTACATCTGTACCACAAATGCTAGAGTATATGTTTTTTATAACAATATCATTATCACCAGCTTTTGGTGTATCCATATCTATTAAACCAATACTTTTTTGACCGTTGTATATAGCTGCTCTCATTATTAATTTCTCCTTTAACTCAACACTTGTCTGTTTAATTTAAATATAGTATAATATGTGAAATTTAGAGATACAACCATCATTTTTTTAATAAGTGTTGGAATAATAATAAAGAGGGATACTTATGAATACAATGGCTAATAAAAGGTTTCAAGAAAATGAAAAGAAAATACAGGAAAGTTTTATATCTTTATTAAACACTTATGATGTTAATCAGATTACTGTGCGTGCCATTTGTGAAAAAGCTAAAATTAACCGTTCCACCTTTTATGCACATTATCAAGATGTATATGACTTGCTAGATAGGCTTGAAATCGCCATGAACAACAAAATTGTAGCTCAATACAAAGGTAGAGAAATAGATGAAATATTTTTTATATCAGATGAATTTTTTATTCCATTCTTAGATTTTATCAGTAAAAATCAAATTTTTTATAAAGCTTGTCTGCAAAAGCGTAAAAGTTTCCCAATCAGTCAAGGGTTTGAAGCTCTTTGGAATATAGTCATTAAACCAATTAGTCTTAAACATGGAATTACATCAGAGGATGAAATGATGTATTACTTTGTCTTTTTTCAAGCTGGAATCACTATGGTGTTAAAACGTTGGGTTGACAATGGCTGCATTGAAACACCTTCAGAAATTTCTAGCTATATTATGAACTGTTTATCTAGATTTCGTTAATACTTATTGTTAGTATCCTAAACAGCATATGCTTAATTTACTCAATCCATTCTTATGCTCTTATTTTGTCATGGTGCCTTCTAACACAGCTTTACTATTAACATCAATACAGAAGTTTTTACCCATAGAAGTATTTACTCTCAAATATCCATTATTATCTTTAACCATAATATTTTGTGCAAAAGAGTCTTGGCACTTTGTTAGACTTTGCACATCCCACAAAAATTCACCATCATAATTATAAATCAAGATATTATCCATTTTTGTATCTTTGTTTATATGCTTATCATTATTTTCTTCAAACTTTACCTTAATTGCAAAGCATCTATCAAATTCAAGTATTTTATCAACTAAACCATCTATAATTATCTTTGAATTTTTGCCCTTATTGCCAAAATCAAGCTCAGTAATTTGTTTTTTATTATTTAGAGTAGCTCTTATCAACCCTTTAAAACTATGTTCCTCTGAATCGCTTATCTCCTCAAATTCCATATTTTCTTTATTGAAATCCCAATGCTTTATATAAAACCACCTATTCATATGTTCACAAAAGCTACTTATATATTCTTCTAATTTCTTATAAGGGAAAATTACATTTAAAGATCTTATAGTATACTCAAAAAAGTGTTTTCTCCCATCATAGTCTACTTTGTAATTCCATTTCTTTTCAAACTTCTTTCTATTTATACACTCATACTCAACAGATACACTCCATAAAATCCTCTCTAAGAAGGCAAATCTTGCTTCTTCATAATCTTTTTCTAAGATATCAACTACAAAGCTACCTCTATCTCCAAAATCTATTTTAAAATAACCTTTCTTTTCACTATAGCCACAGGAATGCTGATAATATTTACTTTCAAGATTATCATCTACATAATTAAACAACTTATCAGGTATATTTATTTTTTTACAATCATCAATTATTTCTTTTTTAAAACTATTCCATTTTTCCTCTTCCATAGCACTCATCTTATAAGAAGCCAACTCTTCATTCAAATCCATATACCCCCACTTCATTCAATTTAAACTTAAAGTTTTTCATAAAATAGTAATTCCACATACTTTAATTATATCCTCCTTATGGTAATTATTAAAATATACTTAAAGCCAACACAAGGATAATATAGTAAAATATACTTATATATTTAATACAAGGTGGTAAATGGATGAAAATTAAAAAACAAGAATATAGTATAGCTAAAATAGTATTAATATCAATATTCTTAAACTTATTACAAGTAGCCCTCATAACAGTTTTTATATATTACATATACAAAAATCATTATATGTATGAAAGTGACTTTATTATTTACCTTATAGCCATATGTATAGCTGTTAACAGCATAGTTACAGGAATAATATTTTATAATCTTCTATTTAAAAAAGGAAGTAATAACTTAGTAGATACTATAAAATATCTTGAGTCCTTTAATAAAACCTTAAGGACTCAAAGACATGATTACTTAAATCATATTCAAGTTATTTATTCCTTAATGGAACTAGAAGAATTTGATGAGGCAAGAAAATATATGGAGCCTGTTTACAGAGATATAGTAAAAGTTAGCAAAGCTTTAAAAACTTCAAAACCAGCTGTAAATGCTATGCTTCAAGCAAAATCACAGATGGCTGAAAAAAAGAATATAGAGATGGAGTTAGAAATAAAGAGTGATTTAGATAATCTAACTATGGAACCATGGGAGTTTTGCAGAGTTATAGGGAATATCATAGATAACGCTATTTATTCTTTAAGTACAAAGCCAGAGAATAAATATATACTTGTCGAGTTTGCTGAAGATTTACAAAATATTAAAATCAATATATCAAATAATGGAGATAGTATCCCTAAAGAAATTATGGGTAAAATCTTTCATGAGGGATTTACTACAAAAGGAAGCAAAGGTGACGGTATGGGACTTGCTATAGTAAAGGAAATAGTTGAAGACTTTTCTGGTAAAGTAACAGTTTCATCAGATGATAAAAGAACATCCTTTGAAGTGATTATACCCAAAAACCCTAAAAAGGACATTTAAATTATAAAAATGTATAACTTAGAAGTTTTGTATTACTAATTTTGTTTTTAGGATTATTATAATTCTATAGTAAGGAGGGATTGAAAAATATGAGCACATTTTTACCAGACCTATCAGTTCTAACTATTATTCTCTTACTCATAGGATTTGCCTTGGTACTTTTAGAAATTCATATACCAGGTTTCGGAGTTCCAGGAATTCTTGGAGCTATATGCTTAATTCTGGCGGTGGTACTAACAGCTCAAAATTTTGCTCAGGGTTTAGTGATGGCCTTAGGTATAGCAACTGTACTTGGAACTATGCTAGTCATAACACTAACCTTCTTCTCAAAGGGTAAGTTATTTAAACCCTTAATACTGTCAGAGGAGCAAAAAAAAGAACATGGATATATAAGTTCTTCAGACTTAAATTATTTACTAGGGAAAAAAGGAATTGCAATTACAGATTTAAGACCATCAGGTTCTGTAGATATAGATGGTGTTAAATTTGATGTAATTTCAGATGGAGAATATATTTCTTCCGGTACTAAGGTTGAAATATTTAAAGTTAGCGGAGTGAAATTATTAGTAAAAAAAATAAATTAATTTAAAGGAGATATTATTTATGGATTTATTCGCTTGGAAAATTATTATTACAACATTTATAGTAATAGGTTTAATTATTACATTTTTCAATTTTGTCCCTATAGGACTTTGGATATCATCTCTAGCTGCAAATGTTAAAGTTAGTATATTCAATTTAATAGGAATGAAATTAAGAAGAGTTATACCTGCTAAAATAGTACTTCCACTTATTAAATCTACAAAAGCTGGCATGGATCTTACTGTTAATCAATTGGAAGCTCACTATTTAGCTGGTGGTAATGTAGATAATGTAGTAAATGCATTAATTGGAGCTCATAGAGCAAATATAGACTTACAATTTGAAAAAGCAGCTGCTATTGACTTAGCTGGTAGAGATGTTTTAGAAGCAGTTAAAATGAGTGTTAATCCTAAAGTTATTGAAACACCTAACGTTTCAGCTGTTGCAAAGGATGGTATAGAACTTCTAGTTAAGGCAAGGGTTACAGTTAGAGCTAATCTTGAAAGATTAGTTGGTGGTGCAGGTGAAGCAACTATTCTTGCAAGAGTTGGTGAAGGTATAGTAACTACAGTTGGTTCTTCTCTAAGTCATAAAATAGTATTAGAAAATCCTGATGCTATTTCTAAAACTGTATTAAGCAAAGGTCTAGATGCAGGTACAGCCTTTGAAATTCTATCCATAGATATAGCTGACGTTGATGTAGGAAGAAATATAGGAGCACAACTACAAACTTTACAAGCAGAAGCTGATAAGAATATTGCACAAGCTAAAGCAGAGGAAAGAAGAGCTATGGCTATAGCTAAGGAGCATGAAATGAAGGCTGCAGTTGTAGAAGCTGAAGCCGAAGTGCCAAAGGCAATGGCATATGCTCTTAAAGAAGGAAAACTTGGAATAATGGATTACTATGATATGCAAAACGTTATTGCAGATACAAGCATGAGAAGCTCAATTTCTAATGCAGGTAACAAAAATCAACCTCTAACTACTGACGATAAAAAAAATAAAAAATAATCTCCTAGGAGAGTGAATAATATGAGGAATAATAGCTATAATATATTTAAGTCTGCCCAGAATACTCTTGATAGACTTGCCCTAAGAAAAGATAATTTAGGAAATTATTCTATTGGATTTTCAAAAAGTCCTGTATCAAACCAAAATAAAATTGATGTAAAAACTGATAGTAGCATTATATCTACTCCTGAAGTTCCACCTATAAATGACAATATATCTTTTGAGAAGAAGGTAGCTCCCCTTTCAGAGAATGAAGGAATCATAGATTCTATTGCTAATGAAATAACGCCAGTTAGGCTTCAGCAAGCTATTATACTTTCAGAAATAGTTGGAAAACCACGAAGTAAAACCAGAAGGAAAAGAAGATTTTAAGAATTAGGAGAATTTTTATATGAATTTAAAAGTGCTTATAGTTGATGATGAACAAGGAATTAGAACCGTAATAAAAAAAGTGCTAGGCAAATCTGGTGGTTTTAAAGTTGTTGGAGAAACAGATAATGGTGAAGAAGCTATAGAAATATTTAAAGAATGTCATCCTGAAGTTGTGTTCTTTGATATTGAAATGTCAGGATGTAGTGGCATTGATTGTGCTAAGATATTAACAGATATAAATCCAGATACTATAATAATCTTTGCAACTGCTCATGAAGAATATATGTCTGATGCATTTCAATTATATGCCTTCGACTATTTAGTAAAACCATTTAAAGTGGAGAGACTGCTACAAACCTTAGATAGGATAAAAAAGCTAAATAAACCCAGTTACGAAAATGGCATAGACAAGATAATAAAACTTGAAAAAGGCCTAGATAAGCTTATGATAAAAAATAAGGAAGGTATAAGTTTTCTTGATACAAAGGAAATAGTTCTAGTTCAAAGAGAAGAAAGTACTACTGTTATATATACTAAAACTGAGAACTATGCTACCTCTATTTCCTTATCAGATATAGAAAAAAAGCTTGATAATACCCTATTCTTTAGAAGCCATAAGTCATATATTATAAATTTGTCCTTAATCAAAAAAATCTATCCTTATGGAAGATGGACCTATGTGGTTAAACTCAATAATACAGAAAAAGATGCTCTATTGACTCACGAAAAATATGAAGAAATAAAAAAACTTTTTAGTTTATGATTAAAGCCGTCCTAATGGGCGGCTTTTCTAAAATGTTATCCATGAATTTAATATTTCCATCTGTAATGACCATGAATTGGAGTTTGAAACCAGCTCAACTTAGCCTCTGCTGCACATGGATGCCAATTATGAATAACATAAGGAATCCCATCATTATCTCTTTTATCTGAAATAATGCCAATATGCTGATATCCTTCAGTAAAAACAATTATATCTCCTGGCTGCCACTCTTTTAAGTTGTTAATGTCATCTTCCTTAAATTCTGTAGTTAGCTGAATACCATTCTTTTTAAAGAACGTGTCTAAATTCAAAACTCGTCTAAAATCAATATTAGAATCTGGTTTTCCGTTTACAGCTTTATATTCAGACATATTTTTTCTAATATCTTTATCTACGAGATCTTTAATCATTACATTCATACCTTTAAAACCTCTCCATATTACATCAGTACAAACGCCTTCACCATCTGGTGGATATCCTCCCACATAATAAGCATCCTTATATGTAGTTTTCTGCTCCACTTCTTTCCTAGCAGAGTTAACTATATCTATGGGATCAGCTATTCCATTTTCATTTTTATCAACCTTTGAACTTTCATCTGGAATCTCTGTTTTGTTAATTTGCAACTTATCACTAATTTCTTCTATAGTATTCTCTAATTTATTATTTGATTTATTATATTTTAGTACTGCTGCTGTAGCTATTGAACTTATAGCTATTAAACTCACTAAAATGACAATTACTTTTCTTTTTTTCACACTTTTCCCCCATCTAACCAATCATATATTTTTTTATAGTCAGACATCCATTCTATCTATGTCGTATCTATATATTACTATATCTGTTCATCTATGTAAATCAAATCAAAAACCATTATAGTTACTTACTTAATAACTTAGTTACATATAACACATTGATTCAGCTACTAAAAAATAATGAATCAACCTACTTAAATTTCGGCTAATTCATTTCATCTTCTCACTACATTATTACTTATTTTATGTTTATATAATTCTCTCATTTTATGTGTTTCTATATCTGCTAATCTGGTAGGCATAGGAATATGGCTTTCTTTATCTACTAATTTACTTACAATTTGTGTTGAAGTTCCTAAATCTATATGATTACCTACTGATATAAAAATAGGTTTTACATTTTTATGTGTTCTTAATACACGCCCATAAATATCATTATGTATTACTATATCTGTATATGCACCTTCTATATTTTCAGGCATAACAAAATCTACATTATCAATTTTATAATAACTTTTTGCAACTCCTATAGTTGGTTTATTTAAGAAAAATGATGCGTGAGTAGCTATTCCCATATGATTAAAATGTAAATATCCATTACCATCTAAGATAAATATATCTGGTTCTAGTACTAACTTTTTTGAAGCTTCAATAACTAAGGGCAACTCTCTAAATGCTAAAAATCCTGGTATATACGGAACCTTTATCTCTCCTACGCTATTAACTTTTTCAACTATCTCTTTAGTATTATAATCAATAACAACTATACAACATGTACCGTATTGCTCATTTTCATTTTCCCAATAAGCCAAATCAACACCTGCAACTAATTTAATATTATTTTTGTTAAATGTATTTCTTAACATTATTTTTTTCTTTAACTCATTTTGTATCTCAACGAACTCTGACTTCTCATAAATATTGAAATTATGAACTTCTTTTATTTCCATACTACTCTCTTCCTATAGCTTTTTTATACCATTCTTCTTGACTATTTCTAAGCCTTATGTCATCTTCAGTTGGTTCTAATTTCTCATCTATTAATACTCCTTCTTCATTCCATTTCTTGAAAGTTAAACACACTCCATACTCATGATTACCTTCTAATTCTAGAATACCATTTCTATACCAAACTTTCTCAATTCCATAAATTCTTCCTCTTTGCATATACTGCATACTTTTTATTTTTCCATCATTATAAAATTCGATAAAATCACCATGTGAAAAACCATTTTTATAATAACAATAATATCTTAAGTTTCCATTTGGATAAGTTTCATAGGTTAACCCTGTAAATGGCTCTCCACCTTCTTCTTCTGGATTATCTAAAATTCTATCACTACAATATTCATCCCATAAATCTTCAAAATCAACTCCATTATTTAAAACATATTCTTTTGTTAATATTTCAATTTTCATACTTTAATACCTCCGGAAAATAATTTGCTCCATCTGTTATAAATTCGCAATGTGGGCACCTCGGCATAGGTAACCCTTTGGGTTTTAGTTTTTTTCCAGACCTTACTACATATATCATAAAATCATTTAATTTAGCATTAGGATTAGCTAATAATGCTTCATTTAATGCATATACTTCTGCATGTGAACCTGATCCTAATGTCTTATTAGAATAACTATCTAATATATTTTTAGGCATATTATCTAATCTTTCTTTAATTAAAGGATGAAGTTCTCCTGGAACTTTTCCTTTAATATTATTTATTCCAAAATAATATTTTCCTGTACTAGTGTCTAGAACTCCAGCAACTGCTGGACCTAATTCTCTCTTAGAGATTCCTGATTTATATAATCTTTCCACCTCATCGTTAACAGCACCACGCAAATTAATTCTATTATTAATTTGATCAGAAGTTAACGTACCATATTTATTTCTTAAGTAGTCAAGTCTGCTTATTTCAGGATTACTTACACTTTCAGCACCAGTACCACCCTTAACCTTCTTAAGTAGTACCATCTGTGCTATAAGTCCAGCCGTATAACCAGTACAATAAGCTAATCCCTTTTCATCCTTTGCATCAGATACTTGTTGTGCTATTCCTTCAACTATAGTGGAAGGATCATCAAGGACAGCTTTTATCATTTCGTTATCCTTATAAAAGTCTTCTTCCGCTCCCTTAAGCCAGTCTGGAGTGTCCCCTGTTACCTTAGATATTACAACAGCTACGGCTCCTACGGCATATACAAAAACGCCTTTAACTAGTCCAACTAGTCCTTTAATTAAATCTTCTACTGACTTAATCACTCCGTCTACAAAGTTTCCTACCATTTGAGAAAAATCTATAATTCCATCAACTATTCTTTCCCATGTAGTTACATACCTCGTATATGTTTCATGGGCTCTGCTGGCATAATTATTGTCCATCTCTTCATAAGGAACTACCTTGCTATTAAATAGATTATTCATATAATCTATTTCGGAATCAAATCCACTCTTATATGAATTAATTATATCCCAAATTTCCTCTATTT
>NZ_SULK01000021.1:33103-36026 GCF_007115085.1 Clostridium sp. HBUAS56017
ACTGTCCGAGAAACTTGGAAAACTTCTATATGTTGAAACATTATACCTTATAATTCCTATTCCAGTACAGGCACCCATTATTGACTGCATATTCCACCATATATCATCTCTGTCTACTCTCATAAGTCCTTGATAACTCATTGGATGTATTATTCCTGTCATTTCATCATGGAAACCACTAAAAAGTTTATATAAATCTTCTAATTCTCCCTTGCAGGCACTTATATCACCTTTTAAGTCTTCATGCTTGCTTATTAGTGCCGCTACAGCTTCTCCGCTGTTTTCGCTCTCAAGCCTGCTATTTATATTATTTAATGATTCTTCCATGGTTTCAATTGCTGATTTATATGTAGCTATCTTATCTCTTAGATCTCCTATTATCGCGTAATTTACCTTGATATCACTTATCACATTCCATTCCCCCTAAGTTACTTAACATAATGTACAGCGGAATGAAAAAAGGACACAACATCTCTTTCTAAAATAAAATGTTTATCTTCCACTTTATCCTTCAATAGATGCTCGTCCTGTATATAATAAGTCTTTGTTTCTTTATTATTTAACTTAAGCATACTATATCTCCATTCATCTTAATTTTATTCCTTGATAAATTTAATATCGTTTGCTTAATTATAATTTTCTAGGTTTTCCCAATCCCTTTACCTATTCTACTATTATATCTCAATTTTGTAAACATATTTAATTACCTTTAATAAACACTTTATTTATAAAACTTTTCCTATAAAAATAAAAAAGTGGATTCCACCGAATCCACTTCTTTGTTTGATAGAAATAATATATTAGAAATTTACTAATTCTTATAATAAATCATAAAGTTCAAATAAATCGCTAATATCTATTTGTCCATCCTTATTAACATCTGCATTTTTCTCATCTATCTTAACATTAGGGTTTAATAAGTATTTCTTTAATGATATACAATCTGCCATTGTTATAGCATGATCTCCATCTACATCACCTAAAAGATATTCAAAATTATTCATTTTGTAAACTTTAGATACTGTTAGATTTACACCTTGATCTCCTACTAAGATACTTTGAAGTCCTGGCAAAACTTGTCCATAACTATCGTAGTCTGCAAGAGCCTTTTTATATCCATTTACCATATCTTCAAGAGTAAAGTATGCAATATTTCCAGTTCCCTTTGATTGAGTTATTGAAGGATTTATTGCTACCCAATTTGTACCCTTTAAGTTTCCTGACAAAATTAATTGAGGAGCCTTTTCACTTGTGTATTCTACAGCTATAGCATATTTATTTGCAAATTCAGTATTTACAAAATCTAAACCATAATAAAATGTAAGTGCTTGTCCCCAATTTGAAGAAGTTGCTTTACCATTGAAAAGTACATTTTCATCATACTTAGAATTATCTATTGGATTATTCCAACCATCTAACATTGCTTGTAGGATTTCTGGATATACAAATTTAAGAGTTTTTCTATCGAAAATTCCCATTGAATCACTTACATTAGCTTTAAAGTAATTATTATCCCACCATAAACATGGTATTTTATAGCTGCTTGCTACTTGTAGATAGTATTTAGCAAAGTTAACTCTATCTTGTAAATTTGATTTATCAGTAGCACCAAACTCACCCATAACAACAGGAATTCCCTTTTGCTTAAATGTTTTATCTAATAATCTAAAAATCTTATCTATATATGATTTATCAGAATCACTAAATGTAGTTGGAGCACCAGCAGCAGTATTCATAGCAAAGTTATAAGGTATATAAGCATGGGCAGATACTGCTACGTGATCATCCTTTGGTACTTCCATAGCAGAAACTTTAGCATAATCTGTTGCTGCACAATATGCAGGCATCATTACAAGTCTCTTCTCATTATTTCCGCCAGTTCCACGCATTACAGAAAGTATTTTTGCATTATATTCATTTACCACATTATAATATTCTGTCTTACCTGTCCAGTCATCCCCATTTCTTGGTTCGTTTATTGTTTCAAAGATTAACTTATCACTATAATCCTTAAAATGGTTAGCAATTTGCTTCCATATAGCACTTCCTTCATTAATAACGTTAGCTTTATTTTCTTCATTCATCTGACCTTGTATTTTATTGTGATGAATATTTACAATAGCATACATATCATTAGCAAGTGCATAGTTTACAACTGTTTCAACACGAGACATATATGCTGGATCAATAGTATATTTATCATCAGTATAATGCTCGTCCCATCTTACTGGAATACGAAGAGTGTTAAAACCAGCTTTTTTTAACTCGTCAATCATTTTTCTTGTTGTTACAGGATTATTCCAGCCTGTTTCTCCGCCAGTAGCTTCCAAAGTATTTCCTAAGTTCCAACCAACTTTCATGTCCTTTACTAAATCCATAGCAGAAATGTCACGCATCTCTGTTGGATGATGATAGTCAGCAGGAAATTCTGGTTCTGGTGCTACTGCTTTAATATATTGATAGTCTGATAATGTAATATCTGCTGTAACACTAGTAACCTTATGTAGATAATTTGTTTTCTCTGTTGCATCTTTTGGTAAATAATCATTTAATAGAATTTGTTTTGTATTTCCATTTATACCCCAAGAAACTTTTGTTGCTAAAAATGATTCTGAATAATCTTTATTTAAATTAACTACAATATCCTTATAACCATCAGCCTTAACTGTAATGGTACCAACATGGAATTTTAATATGTTTGAATCTCCATCACCGAGATTACCATCAGCAATATTTATCCCAAAGTTTGCAGTACTGTTTGACTTTGCAAATGAATCAGTAGTACCAATAGCCTTAAGATTTGTTACATCCTTATATGCTAAAGTAGCAGTATCTCCCATATCCATCCAAGTCCAGTCATCACTAGTATTTTGGGTAAATGCACTAGCATAAATTTTAGTTGTTTCTCCCTTTGTTGTATAGA
>NZ_SULK01000021.1:36095-36531 GCF_007115085.1 Clostridium sp. HBUAS56017
TTTCTGTTCCTGTTGTTGGTTTAGCTGATCCTGCTTTAGTATACTCATATTCTGATAAATTAATATCAGCTGTAACACTAGTAATTTTGTGAAGATAAGTTGTTTTCTCTGTTCCGTCTTTTGGCAAATAATCGTTAAGTAAAATTTGTGTATTAGTTCCAGTAAGACCCCAACTAACCTTCTCTGCAGCATATGCTTCTGAGTAATCTTTATTTAACTTAATTACAATATCATCATACCCATCTGCTTTAATTGTAACTGTACCTACATGGAATTTTAATGTGCTTTTATCTCCAGCAGCAAGGTTTCCATCTGAAATATTTATACCAAAGTTTGCAGTACTATTTGCCTTTGCAAGTGCACTAGTAGCAGCATCCCCTTTGAAATTTGTCACACCTTGGTATAAAAGACCAGCAGCATTTCCTATATCCATCCA
>NZ_SULK01000021.1:36609-38317 GCF_007115085.1 Clostridium sp. HBUAS56017
CGCCCAGTCATCACTAGTATTTTGTGCAAAGGCACCAGCATAAATCTTTGTAGTCTCTCCTTTTGTATATATATCTTTCCCTGTTGTTGGTGTTACTGGCGCTTTTTTAGTATATTGATATTCTGCTAAAGTAATATCTGCTTTAACCCCAGTAATTTTGTGAAGATAATCTACTTTTGCTGTTGCATCTTTTGGTAAATAATCATTAAGTAAAATTTGTGTGGTATTTCCACTAATACCCCAACTAGTCTTCTCTGCAGCATATGATTGTGAATAATCTTTATTTAAATTAATTACAACATCATCATACCCATCTGCTTTAATTGTAACTGTACCTACATGGAATTTTAATGTGCTTTTATCTCCATCAGCAATATTTCCATCAGCAATATTTATACCAAAGTTTGCAGTACTATTAGATTTTGCAAATGCACTATTTGCATCAATAGCATTTAAATTAGTCACATTCTGATACAAAAGGCCAATAGTATCTCCCATACTCATCCAAGCCCAATCATCAGTGTTTTGTGTAAATGCACTAGCATAAATCTTAGTTGTCTCTCCTTTTGTTGTATAAATAGATTCTGTGGCAGCATGTACTTTTAATGAAGTATTGCTAAGGACACAGGTGAATAACATCACTAAAGCTACCAATAATGATGATATTCGTTTTTTCTTTTTCATAATAAATCATTCCTTTCATATATTTTAATAATTATATAAGGTATATGCTTTACTCTACCATAACATATCTTTTTTATGAACTTATTCGTCGTAAACGTTCATTATAGCTACTTAATTTATATATTTTTTACTACAAGAATAAAAAGCTGCACAAATTGTACAGCTTTTTTGATAAATATTTATTTTCCTATATAAGGATTTCCATCAGTATCTGTAAATATTGATACACTATCAATTGCACCTAGTGCACCATCACGATTTGTATTAAAGTAAAGCTTACCGCTACTGTCAAAATCTACACCTTCTATTTCAAATTTCTCTCCATAAGTTTTAGGTCCGCTTGTAATTCTAAAAAACAAATCATTTTTTATATTTGACCTCACTGAGTTGTTTACAGTATTATCATTTAAGTTATATGCCAATACTATGCTGACATTTGAAGGCAGCTTACTGTTACCTTCACTTGGTTTGGCAAGAGGTATATATATTTTATTGTTGTAATAACAAATACCTTGTCCAATATAGTTTGTAAAATCAATATCCCTATCACCTTGAGTAATTACATCTGATGAAGTTAATTTGTAGTTTAATGAAAAACCTCGAGTACAATTTAAAGTGTTATTAGAATCATCAAATGTACCTATATAACAATATGGGCCTACTTTTACAATAAACTCCTGTTTACCATTTACAGTTTTATAATATGTTATACCTGAGAATCCTTTGTTCAAAATAGTTCCATTGTACTTTACTGTATATGCTTTACTGAATGTATAGCCACTAGAATTTACATTTAATTTTATAATTTTATTTTCGTATTTCCCTTCTATTGGAGCAATATAAAGTGATGTTGTAGTGCCAGAATTTACTGCAGTTAAATCATTAGCATGACCTAGATCAGAACCTTTAAATCTTGCACCGCTGTTGTTTTTAAGTTGTGCAAAGCCACCGCCATCTCCAATTTTTTTATAGAGCAAAATGACATCTTTGGTTTTATTATTTAATTTTGCTGAATAAATTGTAT
>NZ_SULK01000021.1:38408-42848 GCF_007115085.1 Clostridium sp. HBUAS56017
GTAACTCTGTCAATGCACATACCTTCCATTGCTGTATAACCAGTAACATTATTCAAGCTTCCAGTTGCATAATCTGTATACTTGTTGAAGTAACCAGTTTGTTCAAATGCAAATGCCGTAGTAGGAATTAGAAATACAAGTAATGATGTTGTAATTAATAATTTTTTAAGTTTTTTTAACATTATTTTCCCCCCTTATAATTGTTAGTCATATTATAGAATATATTCACATATATGTAAATCCCGGATACTTATCATACCTATTTTTGCTTTCATTACAAATTCCAATCATTTTATCAAAATCACAATATAGATTTATAATTCATATGTTAAATTGTAATAATCAAAAGGAAATATATAAATGGCATTACTTTTATCTGCACTATTATTTAGTTTATCCTCTAATTTAGATAATGTAGTTGTTGGTATTGCATATGGAATAAAAAAGATACGGATACCAATAATTGCAAATCTTGTAATAGCATTCATAACATCTACAGGTACATTTTTATCTATGTATCTTGGATTATATATCTCGAAATTTTTACCAAACTATATATCAAATATTTTGGGTGCTGGAGCTATTATTATGTTGGGAGGATATTTTACAATTCAAAGTATAATAAAACTTATATATGCTAGAAATTCAAAAGATCTTGCATTAAAGGATATTACTGATATGATTGAATATGCGGAAAAATCAGATTTAGATAAATCTGGTGATATAAGCATAAAAGAAGCTATTTTTGTGGCATTCTCACTTACATTTAACAACTTAGGTACTGGAGTAGCTGCAAGTATAACAGGGGTTAGTATTCAGTTTACTGTTATAGCCACATTTATTATAAGTATTCTTACAATTGTGTTTGGTCAAACTATAGGAAATCATGTATTAGGAAATTTATTAGGTAAATATGCCCCATTAATTTCAGGAATATTGTTAATAACTCTCGGTATTATTGAATTCATCAATTAGATATATACCTAATTTAGCTAAATTATATTTTTACGAAGTTCAAAAAAGGAGCTGTTGCATATTGCAACAACTCCTTAATTTTAATGTGTTATAGATACTTCTCCTTCACCACCTATAATTAAAGTTTCTCCTTTTTTTATAGGTCCAACTTTTAAATACTCATTTATATTATTAAGTTTTACAAACAATATTTGAGTATTAGTAGAGTCAAGTATTGTAACAGTAGCAGATTTATTTGGTGTTACAAGTCTAATATTACGATAATTCCCTTCATGTTCAGGCGAAACGGCATAAATACCTTGTTTAAAAGTATTTGCTATTGGTACTTGATTCGCTTCAGAAACTTCACCAAACATAAATAGAAAAATAAATAGAAAAATTAAAAATTTCTTTGTTTGCATATAATTCACCTCTTGTTATAAGTATTTTCTATCTATGTCTTTTTTATAAAAATAACATAGAAACTTAACTGATTTCGCTAAATTTGACTTTAGTGAAAAACAACAAAGCCAATGATCTTAAATCATTGGCTTTTAATTATTCTTTATTTTCTACTTTGCCCTTTATAACATACTCCTCTTAATGTTACCAATAAGGCGAATCTAATATCCAAAATTCATTACCTTGAGCAATGATAAATTTATCTAGCCATTCTTGAAAACTATAGCTGAATTTCTTTGAACCATCAGCCAAAAACAGATAATCTTTTTTGTTTTTTAAAGCTATTTCATCAACTAACAATTCAGCATTATCTAGTAAAATACCTATTGGATACTCATTTTCACTTTGTAAATTATTATAATAAAAACTTTTTTCTTTGATTATTTGACTTAACGAATATAACTCAAGAATTCCTTGACTACCATTACATTCATCTATAAAAAATTTAGCTCCATTACTAATTTCCAAAAAACTTATATAATCTTCTGGCAAGCAAATGTCTTTAATTTTATTTAATTCTTGTTTATCTAACGGTTCATTGAATTTCATCTTTGATAAAATTACATCTCCTTTATAACTGGTACGATATAGTGAATTATTTTTGTCTAATTTAATTTTTAAAGAAGATATTATTTTGTTAATATAAATTTCATTTGCCATGTTTAATCCCCTTGTTTATTTATAATTTGTAAACCATTTAGATATTAATAGATGTGAAGGTCTAGTTACGACTGGCATTAGATTATCATAAGAATCATCTCCACCAAAATTTCGTGGCCTAATATGATGAATTTGAACTGAATCCCAATATGACTGGGGTTGTACACCATATTGTGTTTCAAATTGTTTCTTATAAGCAGCTCTACCATTCCATGGATGTGAACCAGTTAATGCCCAGTCTGTTCTGATAGCAGTTACTGCTTGTTTTCCTGATACTGGATCAACATAATTTGGGAAATACTGATTTAATTTATTTGTCAAAATTGTTGATGCACCAATTGTATAATAATTTGGATTTCCATCTGGTGCAAGAGCTCCATATGCCCCATAAACTGTTAAGTAACCTGTTCTAGCATTGACTGACATACTCTTACTTGCACCAGGAGTAATTTCAGCAGTATTAAAAGTTAATGTTGCTGTCCCATAAGGTTGAGGAGCGTCTGTTACCCCATTTCTTACTGCAACTTGCAATACAACCTCCATCAAAATAGGCCTTACTCCTATTAGATTATCAATGTGATATGTAAACTGTGATTTACCATTTACATATTCATTGCTAATACGCCACTTTATTTCTCCTATTGTTGCACCTTCGCCTGCTGCTACCCCTTTGAATTTAGAATGAATTTTTGTTGTCCCATTTGCTATATTGTTATTACTATCTTGATATATTGCATCACTTTTAGACGTTACTATTTTATCTGAATTAGTTTTTAAATCAACTTGAGATGTAAGTTGATTTATCATTTGTTGATTTTCTTTAAGGCTTGTACTATCTGCTTTAGCATTAAATGGTAATAATCCTATAAAACTAAATAATGCTATAATTACAATAGATAAAAATTTTTTCATTCTTTTCATTGTAATAATCATTCCTTTCTTCATTTTAATTTATCTAGCAATTATTTGTAAAATTACTACAAGATAAATATTACTCCTAAAGCACATCTATGTAAAGTTATTGAATAAATTCATTTTACTGGAATAATCGCTTTGTCAAGAAACATTATTCGCTAAATGGCACTTTAGTGAAATTAATATCCATATACTGTAATAAGTGTTATAATTATTGTAAATTCGTGCTATTATATTTTATGGAGTGATGCATACATGGGGCTTTTGATCACAGGGCTTTTCATTTTTAAGATAATTTTTACTTTGTCAATGCCAATTGCAATAATTGCACTTGGTAAATACCTTATCAAAAATACACCAAAAGAAATAAAAAGAGATTTTGTATACCGAAGTTCTATGTCTACGAAAAACAAAGATACTTTAGAATTTGCATACAATCATTGTGGAAAAATATTGATACCAATAGGATGGAGTCTGTTTATTGCTACTATTATAGCTATGATGTTTATGCTTGGGAAAGATAAAGTTATTATAAATTTTTTTTGCAATACACTTATTCTCATACAAGGTATTTTTCTTGGGACTTCTGTTTTTTCTACAGAAAGGGCTTTAAGAAGAAGTTTTGATGAATATGGCAATAGAAAATAACCTAATTTCGCTAAATATTATTTTTCCGAAATTTAAAAAAATAACTGTTTTAAGCCATTTGTAGAATATCAAAATAAGATTTTTAGTTTAATATTTCTAAATTTTTATGGTAAAAAATAAGATTTCGTGTTACCCTACACGAAATCTTATCTAACCTTCTATTGCATCTTTTGCCCATTGTATATCTTGTTTTATATCAATACTAGGATAATTTTCTTGTTTCTTCAAGATCTCCACTTAGCATTTCAACAATCTCATTCCAATATTCATCAAGATTAGGGGATGCACTATATTGATTCATAGATTCTATATACTTTAGATTATTACATATTCTATTTTTATCAATCATTCTTACTACCTCCTAACATTCTTTGTGTTTCATCAGGGAATATAATTGTTATTTCACTGCTATCCCAAGCTTCAGGAAACCATGCTTGGCTAGTTCCTTCTTGTCTTATTTCCATTTTAAATACTATATTTATAATTTGGGGGAGAATCCTTTGTTCAAAATAGTGCAATTGTACTTTACTATATATACTTTACTGAATGTATAACCACTAGCGTTTACATTTAATTTTATAATTTTATTTTCGTATTTACCTCCTATTGGAGCAATATAAAGTGATGTTGTAGTGTCAGAACTTACTGCAGTTAAATCATTAGCATGACCGAGATCAGAACCTTTAACTCTTGCACCACTGTTGTTTTTAAGTTGGGCAAAGCCACCGCCATCTCCAATTTTTTTATAGAGCAAAATGACATCTTTGGTTTTATTATTTAATTTTGCTGAATAAATTGTAT
>NZ_SULK01000021.1:42932-75134 GCF_007115085.1 Clostridium sp. HBUAS56017
TATTGGTACCTCTGTCAATGCACATACCTTCCATTGCTGTATAACCAGTAACATTATTCAAACTTCCAGTTGCATAATCTGTATACTTGTTGAAGTAACCCGTTTGTTCAAATGCAAATGCCGTAGTAAGAATTAGAAATACAAGTAATGATGTTGTAATTAATAATTTCTTAAACTATCTTTCTTAAAAGTCAAATCTTCTTTGATTAAATTATTTAATTCACTTACTTATCCCACTGTATAAAATATGTATTGATACACCTACCTTTTAAAAAACAATTTTTATATTAAAAGTAATTCTATAAAGCTAATAAAACGCCCTTAAAACTAGGCTGAATTAACTTAAAAGTTTTTTTAATTATTTAGTATAATTTAAAAAACTTAAATTAATTGTTTACATTTTACATATTTTGCAATATAATGAAACTGTAAATTATATAAATAAAGGAGAGGATAAAATGAAAAATCTAAAAATCAAATTATTATCTTTAAGTGTTTTGGGCATTACTCTAATTTCTTCGACACCTATTTGGGCTGCTACTAATAATACTACTATTTCTGCTAATAAAGTACTTGCTACTGCTACTATTAACTATCCAGAGGCAGCATGTGTAGACTTTTATGAATCTTCTGGTATAGTGGAAGTATATGGTACAAATCAATCTAAATATGTAACCTCTTTTTATGCCTACATAGGGGATAACTTCACTAATCAAGGTGCCCCAGTAGTTGGATTACAATTAGCACTAAATCATTATTTGCATAGAAACTTAGCTACTGATGGCTATTTTGGAAGTGCTACACGTTCAGCATTAATAGCATTTCAACAATCTCGTGGTTTAAGTGCTGATGGAATTTGTGGTCCAAGTACATGGAGAGCATTAGCTACAGAAATCCTATAATTTTTAGGGTAAAAAATAAGATTTCGTGTTACCTACACGAAATCTTATTTAACCTTCTATTGCATCTTTTGCCCATTGTATATCTTGATTAATTTTATTTTTGATAAGAAAAATACTTTCTCCCCCAATGAAGTGCTACATTTACCAAGCTTATCATTACTGGCACCTCTATTAATGGTCCAACTACTGCAGCAAAGGCTATCCTTGATTCAATTCCAAATACAGCTACTGCAACAGCTATAGCTAATTCAAAATTATTACTTGCAGCTGTAAATGCTAAGGTTGTAGTTTGATGATAGTTTACCCCTGACTTATAACTTATATAGAAAGATGCAGAAAACATAACTATAAAATAGATTATAAGTGGTACAGCTACCTTTACGACATCTAAAGGAAGTTCTACAATGTATTTTCCTTTAAACATAAACATTACTACAATAGTAAACAATAATGCTATTAAAGCTAATGGACTAATTTTAGGCACAAACTTTTTCACATACCATTCTGTCCCCTTTATAGGTTCTAATAATAGCCTTGTAAGCATTCCAAGCAAAAATGGAATACCAAGATAAATGGCAACTGAAGTTGCTACTTCCCCCATAGAAATATGGACTTCATATCCTGTAAGCCCAAATATAGGTGGTAATACTGTGATAAACAAATATGCAAATACAGAATAAAATACTACTTGAAATATAGAGTTAAAGGCAACTAATGCTGCTGCATACTCACTATCTCCATCTGCTAAACTGTTCCAAAGGATTACCATAGCTATACATCTTGCAAGTCCTATAAGAATAAGTCCTGTCATTAATTCTGAATCAGATCTTAAAAATACAAATGCTAAAATCAACATTAAAATTGGCCCTATAAACCAATTTTGCACTAAAGATAATCCAAGCACTTTAGGATTTTTAAATACCTTGCCAAGCTCCTTATAATTTACTTTTGCAAGTGGTGGATACATCATAACTATAAGGCCTATAGCTATTGGTATTGATGTCGTTCCAATTGCTAATTTTGCAAGGCTCGTTGAAAGTGAAGGTGCTCCCCATCCTAATAATATTCCAAGTGCCATGGCTGCAAATATCCAGAGAGTTAGGTATCTATCTAGAAATGATAGTCTTGATGACTTATTTCCCACAATAATTCCTCCTATTCATTTTATAATTTAATTTCATTGCTCTTAATTCTTTTTGCCAAATCCTTAATTTTTTCTTCTATTTCCTTTGCTGTATTTATAAATTCTTCGCGACTTTTTCCTGTTGGATCATCTAATCCCCAATCTTCTACATGCTTAGCTGGTAAATATGGACATACAACATTACATCCCATCTTTACAACTATATCTACTTCTGGAATATCATCTAAAAGTTTAGACTTTTGTGTTTCATTCATATCCACATTATATAAATCCTTAATTATTCTAACAGCATCTTGATTAATTTGTGGTTTTGTCTCTGTTCCTGCTGAATAGCTTTCAAAAACCTCCGCTCCATAAAGCTTTCCTAATGCCTCTGCCATTTGTGATCTACATGAATTATGAACGCATATAAATGCTACTTTTGTTTTCATACTCTTATCTCTCCTTTTTATATCTCGTGTACTTCTTTGCAAATACAATCATCTGTTTCTGTTATTAAATTCATTAAAAACAAAGTTAACTTATTACAGTTATTAATCTTTAAATGATAATAATTCCAAAGACCTTCTTTTCTAGCTCCTACAAGGTTGCAATCAATTAATACCTTCATATGATGAGAAAGTGTTGGTTGAGTAAACTTAAAATGCTCTAATAAATCACAAGCACACTTTTCTCCACATGATAATATATCAATTATTTTTAGTCTGTTTGGATCAGATAGTGCTTTGATAAGCTTTGCATTTTTTTCATAATCCATATTCATACCACGCCCTCCATATAGACATATATCTATATATAATATAAATCACTTTCTATACATAGTCAATATGCACTACACTGTAAATATTTTTTCTCTCTATATAAACACATGTCTATATATACTATTCAAAAACGAAATTATTATTACATGATATATAATCTATTTACAAACTATTACTTGTACATTCTAAAAACACAATCATATTTATAATTTGTTTTTAATAGTAACAGTTATAACAATAAAATAATATATTAAATAAAAGCACTTATATTAAGAGGACATAATGGAATTCAAGGGATGGGACGGTTTTGAAGATTTATTAAAGGCCTGTGGATATACTGATTCTAATAAAGATAATAGTTCAAAGAAAGACTGTAAGAATAATTCAGCCAATATGGGATGTAACGATATACTTAACGGATTTCAATCCTTAAATCCTGAATTATTTATTGTAATAGGAGAAATACTTGGGAACATAGTTGCTGGAAGTATTCCTTTCAATGTTCAAAACGCCATAGGAAACTGGCTTCAATTAGTTGGTCAAGTAATTGAAACATATAATGCTCAGCAGCAATATTTTCAAGGAGGACCAGGTCGTTATTTTAACCCTATCTATTATAATGTGAATAATCCATTTTGCAGTTCTAATTCTACTAGTTCAACTCAAAATACTAGTTCTAGCGATAATAATAAAAAAATTAAGGCTCTAGAAGATCGTATAAATCAACTAACCGATGAAATAGAAAAATTGAAAAATAAAATAAACAAATAAAATTCAAAAAAGAAAAACGATTTAGATTGCTTAAATCTAAATCGCTTTTTCATAAAAGTCTTTATAAACTCTTTTATTATTTCTACAAACTTATAAAATTCCCATTCTGCTCTAGATTATTCTAGATTAAACTTTATTTTGTTCCATATTCCTTTACATTGAAATATATTATTTTATCAAATTGTATATAATCTTTATCTGATTGACTTGAATCGGATTTTGTTTTGTTATCAAATATATAATATGCTTTTCCTACACCTTCAGATCTTGAATTGTACCAATCCATAAATGCATTAAATTCATTTTCAGATAAATCATATTCTTTTATAGTGTTATATGGTAATACTATTGTTAACTTAATTCTGCTTTCAGTTAAGTTTTCAACTGTTACTAAACAAGATGCTGTAATTCCATTTCCTGTAGTAGCTGTAATAGTAACATTTCCTGCCTTTAATGCAGTTACTTTACCATTAGTATCTACTGTAGCTATTGATGGATCACTTGAAGCCCAAGTTACTCCTGCATTTGATGGAGTAGTTGTTGCTATAATAGTATCAGCTTGTCCTACGTAAATTTTGTCTGAAGTTTTATTTAATTCAATTTTACTTGGTAATTCAGTTACTGTAACTATACATGTTATAGATAAGTTACTTCCATCTTTTGTTGTAGCTGTAATCCCTACTGTTCCTGCATTTAGTGCAGTTACCTTTCCACTAGAATCTACTGTGGCTATTGATGGATCATTTGAAGTCCAATTTACATTTTTATTTGTAACATTATCAGGTGTAACTGTAGCAACTAAATTATCTGCTTGTCCAACTTGTAAATTGTCTGTAGTTTTATTTAATAATATTTTCGATGCAACTATTGGTTTGTCATCAGTATAAGTCACTAACTTTCCATCACTATCTATATCTATAGCATCAAATGCAATATTAAGATTACTTAATGCTAAATTTTTAGTCATTATTTTAACAGTATGATAACCTTTATTTAGGGAAGTATTTTCAAAAACCAATGTCTGATAGACTGGGTTATCATTATGTTCAAAAATTTTACCACAATCTATATTATCAATATATACTTCTGCACATTCACCTGTAGGTTTGTTAGAAGCTATAGAACCTAGAATTCTTATTTTAGTACCATAAAATTTAAACTGAACGCTATCATTGTTAGTCCATGTATAAATTTCTGAAGATCCGCAAGCTCCAGCACCATTATATCTAGACCAAGTACCATTATATATTATCATGTTATTTGTATCATCAATTCTCTGCCATCCTTCTTCTGGCGCTGTTAACTGTTTTCCAACAGTAGCAGCACTCGCAACAATTCCATTTTGAATTGCTCCAATTCCCACAGCAACCAAGAGCATTATAAATATTATTCCTAATTTTTTTAAACAATTTTTCATTCATCATTTCTCCTTTCATTTTACCAATGTTGAAACACATATGATTATTATAATTCCATATATGTCAAATTACAACAAATTATTTATTGTAATTATTTATTTAAAATTAAGACCAATCCTTACAAAATCCCTTCTTAACTCGTATTCTACCAGCATATTCTTAAGAATATTAGAATATTACCATACTTATTCTTTAGAATATTACTTGCTTAAATAAGAAAGCCACAAGTGAGTAGTATATACTCACTTGTGACTTAATAATAGTAACTAAAGCTAATGCTTTTAATGTTTTAAATACTTACTTTACTTTGTATTCTTGTACATTAAAATACTCTATTCTATCATAGGAAATATAATCTTTATTTGATATATTTCCCGCATTTGCTTTATTCTCAAATACATAAAATGCATGCCCTATTCCATTAGCTCTTGAATCATACCAATTTATAAATGCATTTAGCTCATCCTCTGATAAATCATATGTTTTTATAATATTATTGGCCATAGTTATTGTTAGAACTGCCCTATCTTCAGTTGGATTTACAGGAGGTACATCTGCTACTGTAACTGTACACGCCATAGATAAATTACTTCCATCTGTTGTTTTAGCTGTAATACTTACTGTACCTGCCTTTAGTGCAGTTACTTTACCATTAGAATCTACTGTTGCAACTGTTGGATCACTTGAAGTCCAAGTTACATTTTTATTTGTAGCATTATTAGGTGTAACTGTAGCAACTAAATTATCTGTTTGTCCTACTTGTAAGCTATCTGAGGTTTTATTTAATGTCATGTTTGACGCAACTATTGGTTGGTTATCGGAATAAGGTTTTAACTCTCCATCTATATCTATAGCGTCAAATATAAAATCTTTGAGTGTCGCATTAGATGAAACTATCCTTCCAATTGTTGTTATTACTACCCTATGTTCGGCCTTAGTTAAATCTAACTTCTCAAAAAAGATATAACAGCCTCCCCTATTGCTAGAATAGTCACTATAATTTCCACAATCTACACCATCAATATTAACATTAGCACCTGAGCCGCTTAACCACATATAAGTTAATATTCTTAATTTTGTACCATAAAACTCAAATTTAATTGTTTTCCCTATCTGTTGACTAGTGTCGCCAGGTATGTAATTAATATGATAACATTGATTAAATACAGTAGGCTCAGGGACTTTTATTTCTCTAAAACCACTATACAATATCTTTGAATCTGTATCATCATATCTTGTCCACCCATCTTCAGGTTGTAATAACTGTTGTCCAACCGTAGCAGCACTCGCAACAATTCCATTTTGAATTACTCCAATTCCCACAGCAACCAAGAACATTATAAATATCATTCCTAATTTTTTCAAATAACTTTTCATTCATCATTTCTCCTTTCATTTTACCAGTCTGAGAACATATACATTATTATTATAATTCCATATATGTCAAAATACAACAAACCACCCAATATAAAGGCCTTTATATGCAAATATTGATAATTTATTTCATGAAAATTGATGATAGTTTTGATATAAATTTATCACATTATAATCCCAGCAATGCACGCCAAGTATTTTTACCAACTACTCCATCAGCCTCTAATCCTTTAGAATTTTGAAATTCCATAACTGCATTTTTAGTACCTTCTCCAAAAATCCCATCTTCAACAAGATTATATCCAAACCTATTTAAAAATTTTTGAAGACATTTTGTAATTTCTCCTCTAGCCCCTTCTCTAATTAGAGGACAATGATTTAATGTTTCATTCCCTGGGATACCATCTTCAGCAACTGGTCCGAACCCTTGCTCATTTATCAGTTGTTGAAGCTTTAATACTATGTCATGAATTTCTGAAGTTGGTTGTGGCGATGGTACATAACTTCCATCCATGAAAATTCCTTCGTAGAAGTTATCCATATCTACATTGCCACGGATACCTGAAACTTTTCCACTTTCTGAATATTGATGTCCCACCAATGGGAAACCAGTTTCCATTGGAGAATCAACTCCATAATGTGCTATCCATCCACCATAACATTTTATTCTACTGTCTAAATTATCTCTACCGAAATATCCCCCTGTGTATATAATAATGTCTTGCCCACTTAATTCTTTAAATCTGTTAATAAACGCTAAACACCTGTCTGTTATTTCAGTTGCCGAACGTCCATAATTGTTGACCTCTATGTCTAAACATGGCTTAACATCATAAGTTTTTCCTTTAATTGCATTATAAAAATCTTCTGCCTGCTCACTAGGATCTGTTTTTTCACTCATAAAATGATAAAACCCTATATGTGGTATAATTCCATTAGCTCCATTGTAATTTTGCTCTAATAAATTATCTACAAAATCCACTCCTTCTGTTGCTTTTATTATTACAACCTCAACTCCACTATTTTTTACTGATTCAAAATCAATTGTTCCATTATGACTAGATACGTCAATTCCTTTAATTTTCATGTTACTCACCTTTCCTTCCATTTAACTTAACTTGTTCTTTAAATTCTAATTTAACGCTTTAATTTCACATGTAACCACCTGCCTTTCAACTAATAAAACAAAAAAAGCAACTAATTTGACAACCATTTTCTGATTAATAAATCAAAATCATAAAGATGCTGTTACTAAATTAGTCACTTCTATTTATGTTATATATATCTATGAAGCAAAATACAGAAATAAAAAAAGTAGTGAGTAAGATTTAATTCTTACTCACTACCTCGGTATACTTTATACCAACCATCTACAGAAATATGTTATGACAAAAACAAACCTTATTAAAGTTTCTTTTAAATACTTCTATTTCTTCTTGTAATACTCACCGCTCTTAGCTAAGTGTATTCCTAGTAATGTGGCAAATACTAAGCTTAAGCCTGACCATATAGCTAAATCATGCCTATAACTTAATCCAATACCTTTGGGTTAACTTCCCATTGTTTAGAATTTCATTTTCCAATATCCCACCGCAAGATTTTATAGTCTTTGCAGAAGCAATATTTTCAGCATCACATGTAACCAAAATTTTATTCATTTCTAATTTTTTACATTCTCCAAGTGCCATTTTCAGCATTTTCTTAGCATAACCTTTTCTTCGCTGATTTTTTGTCACACTGTAGCCAATGTGCCCTCCATAATTATATAAATACTCATTTAATGAATGTCTAATATTTATAATACCAATTAATTTATTATCTTCTTCATTCACAGCCAAGAACACACTTCCAGTCACTTCAGTATGTTTTGTACTCTCTTTTTCATTATCCAATACAAATTTCATCCATTCTTCATATATATCATACTCCTGCAAATATGATGTACCAGCTAAATCATCACCATTCTCCATAAATTCTTTTTTATAATCTAAAACCTGCTGCTTATATTCTATAGACGGCCTTAATAATCTCATAACTTTCCCCCTATTTTATTTATAGTAATAATTTTTTTCTTCGATACTATCTCCAAACAACCTCTAGGAAAATTATACCACAGAACTTTTATATCTATAAAATCAAAGACCAGGATTATCTCCTAGCCTTTTTAATATTATATCTATTTACTTAATCTTTTGAAATTCATCTTCATATTTCTTAGCTTCATCTGGCGTAGCCTTGTGGTCAATTCTTAATATTGTACTTCCTTTATCAAAATTAATTTTTGATGTATATTGATTAGGCCTAACAATTAAATTGTTTTTTTCATTTTCCCACTCTCCCAAATACTATATAGCATGATATTACACTTAATGTAACGAATTTGAAAATATTAATATATTCTGTAATATACGCCAATAAAAAGTACTGCATATTATTTTTGTATAATATACGGTACTATATTAAAAAGAACCCTATTTCTAAACTACTCTCTGTCAACTTGACATCAGCAGTTCATTTCTAGAGTTCTTTAATTTAATTATTTTATTGCTCTACTCAGTAAAATACTCAACTCTTATATTTGTACTCCTGACGCTTTCATCATATTCTATCTTAAAACGCCATGTTCCAGTATGACTCCAGTTATAAATTTGAGTTTCTCCATTTCTAGCATACCGAGCTGGTTCAGCTCCTGAATCATTCCATGAATTATTACTTGAATCATACTGCTGTAATGTAATTTTCATCCTATTCCCATTATAAAACGGTGATGCATTTACCTCTATTGATATACCTTGTCCTCTCATACTAAATTGATTAGTATAAATAATTCCTGCACTACCAAATGATTGAGTGAATGATTTCCATGTACCTGCATAACTTGTTGTAGATGGTATTTGTGAAATAATAAATACACATATTATCATTAATGGTAACATGAATTTCTTTTTTATTGAACTCACAAGCTTTTCCTCCTTTCCGAATATTATTACTTAAGAACATTATTTTAATAAATAAAATTTATGTTCTTATAACAATACTTCTACACTCGCAGAAAAATACCTCCTTTATTTTACATTTATTCAATTTTTATCATCAAGAATGATTTCAAAATAAATTATCGAATAATACGATATCTTTTACACAAAATATATCCAAAGAAAGATTGTATGATGAAGAATTGAATCTTTTCTCCTTATTTTTATTTAAAAAATATGTTAATAAACTTATCAAACTAGAAAGCGAGGAATAAAAATTGAGAATACTAAAAAGAACATTCTCCCTTTTAATATGTATATTAGTTACATTTTCTACCTTATCTCAACATAAAATTAGAAACATCAATGCTAAAGCAAATGAATTAAGACAAACACCTGTAATTGTTGATGTAGTATTATATAACTTTCAAGATGCATTTATTTCTTTAGTCAAACAAAGCTTAGAAAATATTGAAAAACAAAATGAAGGAAAAGTTAACTTTAGATTTTATGATAGTAAAGGAAATCAAGCAATACAAGATGAAATCATAAGCACACTAGTTAATGATAATGCAGATTTTTTATTAGTAAATTTAGTAGATACAAGATCAACTAAAGATATTACTAGAGTTTTTGAACAACGTAAAATACCTATTATTTTCTTTAATCGAGAACCAGCAGACATAGATACTATTAAATTCTATGGTAAATCCTACTACGTCGGAACAAATGCAATAGAAGCAGGTACTATACAAGCACAAGTACTTATTAATATGTGGAACAATAATAGAAAAGCACTAGATACTAATAACGATGGCATATTACAGTACATTATATTACGAGGTCAACAAAACAATATTGAAGCTGAGGAAAGAACAAAATCCGTCATTTCTACCATTGAAAAAGCTGGAATAAAGACCTCTGAGCTTGCCCAAAGTATAGCTAATTGGGATAGAATGTTGGCTAGAGATAACATTAGCTCCTTATTTCTTAGATATGATAACAAAATTGAAGCTATAATAGCAAATAATGATGAGATGGCCATAGGTGCCATAGAAGCGCTGCAAAAATATGGCTATAATTTAGGAAACCCTAAAAAAACAATTGTCGTTACTGGAATAGATGCAACACCTGAAGCACAAGAGTTAATTAAGAAGGGATTCATGGCTGGATCAGTTTTGCAAGATCCTTCCGAAATGGCCAAAGCTATTTATACAATAGGATTAAATGTATTTCAAGGTAATGACCCTCTTTCTGATACGCAATATAAATTTGATGATACTGGAATAGCAGTTCGCATACCATATAGAGAATACCTAAGCTAAGTAAATAGATATACTAATTAAAATACAAACAAGGAACTTCATAAAAGGAGTTCCTTGTAATAAATATTACTACATTAAATCACAACGAAATATGGAATAATATGATATGCATTACACAAAATATTAGTGAAAGGTGGTTATATAATGAAAAAACTTATTCTAAAATTTTTGATTTTATTAATCTTATCATTTAACCTAATAGGTGCAGCTATTCCGATTACATCAAATGTATTTAAAGAAGGCATTTACAACTTGAGTGATTTTGAGGCTATTTTGAAAGATAAAATTTATAAAGTTCAAAATGTATCTACAGATAAAAGCTCTTATATAATTATTTTTGATAGTAACTTAAAAACACTTCAATCTATAATGCTAGACCCACACTCTATAAAATATGACGTAACTCCATTAAAATCTAGCTACAAAATAGTAATAGCTGGTGATGGTGAAGTATATTTTTCATAAAATCAAAATGATTTATAATACTTTATATTGCACTTTGCTTGCTATTATAACTATAATTAATAAAGCAATATTACATTTAATTAAAATACTATTTACTATTTTATATTTATCCCACTCTATCTTATCCTTTATTGCTACATATTTTTTCAAAGGGTACCATTCTGCCACCTTAAATGTTAATGCTCCATACTTATCTGGCTCACTTTCAAATTCCCCATATACCCTAAAATAATGATATTTCATATAATCATTATACCTATAATTCGCTATGTTTATCACAAGAACTCTTACTTTTCATATTTTATAATTATACAAAAGTAGAAAAATTACTCCTATACAGTTTGCCTAACTTTCCCACAATAAACCAAACTTTTTCTTAATATACCCTCCCATTACTAATTACTACTCTCATTGAATTTATTTACATAATATCAATTATAATGTATACTGGATTTGAATTACAAAAGAAATGGAGGAAAAATTATGACTAAAAGAATATCTGTTTTTGTCATTGCATTATTACTATGTGTTGGGCTAAGTACTGCATTCAGCACCATTGATGCGCATGCAGCCAACTCTGGATTTGTATCTTCTCGTTACATTAAATTAGACAACCCTTATGATAGAGGAACATATTTAAGTGCTAGAGTAGTTCTTCAGAATGACGCTGATTATAGCTATTTAAATGTAAGAGATGATTATTCCATGTCTGCAAATGTTATTGCTAAGCTTCATAATAATGCACATGTGACAGTTATGTTTGAACCTGGTCGTCATCCTGGTTGGTATCATATACTCTATTAAAAACTATTTTAAACTATAGTTGTCTAGAATATGAAAATCAGTATATATTCTGATTTTCATATTTATTTTATTGCATTTATATTATAGCATCGTTAATGGTTTGGTACAGACTATTGGTTTCATGCTATGAATTAGCTCTTTGTTAGCAAAAAAGAGATGGATACAATTAGAAAAATTATATTTTTAACAATAATTATTATATCTTTTATTGAAGATATAAAGGTTCATAAGAAATCTGATGAAGGAATTACTAGTTGGATATATAATATAACAATCATTAATAATAATGATGAAAAACATTCATTAACTCTTGGAATGGTAGCTTATTTTGACACTACATCTTATATAATAGATAAAAATGTTATAGATGAATTTCAAAGTTTATACAATAGTCTTGATTATAATGAAATAAATCCTTTCTAAGTTTTAGTCATAAAGTTTCGTGCTAACTGCTATACCATCACCTATGGGAAGTATATTACTATAAAGACGCTTATCTGCAAAAACTTTTCTAACATTGGAGAATATAATGATTTATCTGAGTCCTAGAAGATTATATCGAAGGCCCATCAAACTTGTTAATCACTTCATAATTAATATTTTTTACTTAGCCCAACCAGCACTTATTTTAAACTTATCAAAAAAATGTTTGTAACCCCTCAACCATTTAATTTAATTTTTGGCATTTACATCATTACATTTCATGCTAGTATGTCGAATTTAAAAGAACGCAAATTCAATCTCTTGGATAATGCGAGCAAATCATTTTACTACTCCTAAAAACAATCCACTGAAAGGAATATACAATAAACATGTAATTTTTCAAAAAACTCATATTTTATTATTATGTAACTTTTTTACAAATATTATATTATATGGAGTATTTTTAAGCATTTTAAATATATTTCCCATTGTTTACGATTAAATTATATTTTGTCAAATTTGTAAATTTAATCCTAACGATGTAATATTTTTTATGTAAAGTTATTATATCGATATAGTACTAATTACAAATTAAGGAGGAATAATAATATGAATAAAAAATTATTAAGTTTAGTAATAGCAGGAGTTATTGCAGTAACTTCGTTACCAGCAGTAAGTGCATCAGCTGCAGAAGTTAGTCAATCTAACACTAATATAAGCACAATCTCAAGATCAAGGTATAGCACTGTTAAACCAGGAACTAAAGCATATACTGAAAAATCTCCAGCAGGTTATGTAGGCTATTTTCCAGCAGGTGCTCGTGTTAAAGTATATTTTGTACGCAATGGTTGGGCTAGAGTTTTTGGTACATTAGATAATGGTGAAGAAGGAGTATATTATATATCGGCTTATCAGTTATATGATTAATTCAATAATCGATTATCTTCAAGATGATATATTAATATATTTTTAATCAAGAAGAAAAATACAAATTCAAAAATATTTGTATTTTTCTTTTTTTAATTTTTCTTGATATATGTATTGTTATATTTCATACTCATTACATCTTGTCTTTAAATGATTATGCTAATGAGAAATAATTAAAACTGGTAATCCAGCCTTAAAAAAAGGTAGTAACTTCTGATGAATATATGAAAAAAATAATTTCTTTTATTTAGTAAAAATAAACTTATCAATTATATTTTCTAACTTCACCTAGAGTACCTTAAAGATTATCTTAAACATATATTATAATACATTTAAAAAAGGAGCACTATAATATGTTTTTTACACAACAACTTGTTGCAATTCCAATAATATTTAATCCTCACATATTATACAATAAGGAAGCACTATCTCATAAGCATAGAACATGTGAAACTCAAGAAAAAACTATAGAACAAGTTTATACAAACGAAAGACAAAAAATACCTTCTCCTAGGGAAATGTCTTTACAAAATTTCGAAAATTCTCCTACTCCAAGTGAAATACCCTACCTTAATGGAATTTGGTATGGATATAATCCTAACATAAAACGACATGATTTTTGTGAGATTATCCAGGAAAAAGACACAAATAATCTAACTTTTATTAATGAAGTCAAAGATAGATCAAAAGGAAGTTTCTTAAATAAAGATACTGTCATAGCTACTGAGTGGGATGAACTTATAGGTCATATACGTGGAAATGCAATATATTGGGACAACAATACTTGGTGGGTCAGACAACTAAATGGTAATCTACCTTGCATATTTGGCAATTATTGTGGTCTTGGTTGTAGTGGTCCTGGAACTCCCATCAATCCTGTAGATTGGTGTTGTAAATTCCATGATGACTGCTATACAGAGTATAATACTTCTTACCCCTTTCCAACATGTGATCAAGAATTAGTTAAATGCTTAAAGCCACTGGAGGGATCTTTTCCACTATTAGCCCCTATTATTTTATCACCATTTTCATATGCAATTGATATGGTTCCAACAACTATATTAAAATATCCTCCTTGGAATTAGATAATTATTTTGCTATTAAATTTCTCTATAATTAATGTTTAAAAAATTGCAAACCTTAACTCATAAAAGGATTGAGTCCTGTACAATACAGGATTCAATCCCAAAGAGCTGCTTAATTAGACTGTCTAAAATTTAGAGTGCAGTTCAAATTCTTACCCACTAACTTCTTATTAGTTAAACTTTAAACTCCTAATTAGCTTTATATTCTTGCACATTAAAATATTCTATTTTATCATAAATAATATAATCTTTATTTGTTATCTTCCCTCCGATAGGCTTATTCTCAAGTATATAATACGCCTCGGCCGTTCCCTTAGATCTTGAATCATACCAATTTAAAAATGCATTTAATTCATCCTTTGATAAATCATAAGTTTTTATAACATTATTGGACATATTTATAGTTAAGACTGCTCTATCTGCCATTGGTTTATTTGGATTGGTAGTGCTTGTATCTGTTACTGTAACAACACAAGTAGCAGATAAATTGCTTCCATCTGTAGTTGTTGCCATAATGTTTGCTGTTCCTGCTTTTTTAGCAATTACTTTACCATTGTAATCTACTGTTGCTACTGATGTATCACTTGAAATCCACTTTACATTTTTATTTGTTGCATTGTTTGGTGTAATTGTAGGAACTAAATTATCTGCTTGTCCTACTTGTAAACTACTTGTAGTTTTATTTAGTGATATCCCTGATACAACTATCAGTTTGTCATTATTATACGGTTTTAACTCTCCTGTAGAATCTATATCTATTGCATCAAGGCACAAAAATGTTGAATTATTAGTAATTTCTACTGTATGGATGCTATTATTTAAATTATTTTTCTCATATACTAATGTTTGAAGTTGCTCATTTTTTGCCTTGTATTCGCTAAATGTTTGTTTGACTCCATCAATAGATATGTTTATTGAATTTGAGCAGGCAGAATTACAAATAGATATAATCCTTAATTTTGTCCCTTGAAATTTAAATTGTATTTTAGAATTTGGATCCTTATAGCAATCCCCCTCACTCTCTGTAGCATTATAGAAACTTGGCATATCAGGATAATGAACCCACCAGTTTCCTACATATTGTATTATACTATCCCTATCATCATATCTACGCCAACCATTTTCTGGTTGTAATAACTGTTGCCCAACAGTAGCTGCACTCACAACAGTTCCCCTTTGAATTAATTGAATTCCTATTATAGCAAATAATATTAAAAATATTATGCTAAACTTTTTAATATAATTTTTCATTTATGTTTCCCCTTATTTATAAATTACAAACGCGTTCAATTATTATTATAAACATTAAAACACAAAATTCCAATAAAATCCATATATAATTTATTTAAAATGGCATACCATTTTTTAATACTAAAATATTGCATATTCTTTTTATTCAAAAATACGGTATTGTAATTCATTATTTATATTACTTCTAATACAATCTTATATTAAGAAACTTCTTAGCTAAATTAAATTTTCAATAGCTTCAACTGCCTTCGCAGTTCCTCCAAGACTTAACAATATTTCTCCCGCTTTCTTAGAATTATTTCTATATACAGGATTTTCATTAAAATTATTAACTATTTTTTTTATTGTTTCATAATTAAAATCACTTACTTCTAACATGGCTCCCGCTTGTAATTTAACTATCGAAGATGCATTATACTTCCTTTCAAATACATTACCTGGACATATGATTTGGGGGACTCCATATATTAAACTTGTCATAATACTATTTTGACCTCCATGATTTATATACACTACTGCTTCTGGCAATAACTCATTAAAATCAAATCTTTTATTGACATTTATGTTATTTTTCTTATATGGCTCCACCTGCTCTGTAGCAATATAAACTTGATAAGAAGAACTTTCAAATGCCTTAGTTAATTCTTTTATTAATATCATTGGAGAAATCGTCCCATTCCCCATATATGCTACTATTTTGTTTTTTTCTCCCTTTGTTTGTATTAGTTTGGGTGAAGAAAGAGGTCCAACAAAGACTATGCTTTCTCCGTCTATTGGCTCTATCTCGTAAGAACTCGGAACAATCTTTAGATCAGCCCAGTCAAATATATCTAAAACAGATTCCACTTTATTCAAATTATTCTCAGTTAAATATTTATTTACCCCTTTACTATACTCAGGATTAGATGCAAAACTTTTTTGAACTGGTAAGCTATATCCTGTAGCCACCTTTATTTTTTCTAACTTAGCTGCAACAATAGCTGCTATTCTAAATTCTGAATAAATCACATCGGGCTTAAATTCTTGTATTGATTTTCTTATACAAGATACATCATTTGCAAAATATTTTCTATTAATTGCTCCTACCAAGTGTAAAACTTCTTCAAAGCTATTAATCTGTTTTCTTTCCTGTAATCCAACTAATTGTGATATTCTAAATATATTATTACCAATAAATTTAGGCACTCCTAATAAGGAAGGAATAGGGGAATAATAATTTTTTACGTTTTCTATACTATGATAATTTATATCTTCGGGTGCGCATAATGCTACTTTATGACCTCTCTTAATAAATTCGTTAGCTAATAATACTGTTCTTGAAAAAGGTCCTTTTGTTTCTGTCATCGCTGACATTGGTGCAAGTAAAACTCTCATAATATTCACTCCTATATATTTTTTGCTATATTAGTCATATGCATATTATACTATTCCTGGTAAATACCACTTTATTCAATTTTCAAAGATTAATTTTTAATATTGTATATAAAACTTATAGTTAACGAATCTAACTAATCAGAATATAGAACAATGTAGGATTTAAAAATTTCATAACAAAATTAAAAAACACGTTTTATTCATAATAAGTAATTTATGTAAAATACAAGAATAAAAGGAAATATAAGAGATATTGCGAATAAGTATCTATGTAAAGTGTAATTAGGCGAAATCAATTTATACTTGTAATATTAAAACCATACCATATTAGGTAATTTATGTAAACTTGTGTAAAATACTACTTGAAGGCAGATATATCGATATAGTACAAGCCTATAATTTAAGGAGGAATGATAATATGAATAAAAAATTATTAAGTTTAGTAGTTGCAGGAGTTCTTGCAGTAACTTCCTTACCCGCAGTAGCTACATCAGCAGCTACCACAGACACTGTTACAATAAGTAGTGTAAGTAGACATTATACTCACCATCCAGTACCAGTTGGTTATGTAGGAACTGTATGGTGTACTGGAGAGGGTGTTGCTGTAAGAAATAGAAATAGCCAGGTTTTGAAAAGACTTAGATTAGGTGAAGCTGTTTATATTTATGGTTTGGTTGATGGTCAAGGAGTTTCCTATTATGGTGGACAAAAAGTGTATATTGCAGGACAATATTTAAGCACTGTATGTGAAGACTGCTAATAGTTCTTTATAAATAAGCAGAAAAATCAAATACATATCGTATTTGATTTTTCCGCTTTTCTTGTTAATTTATAATTTTCCAATATTAAATTTATTCTGCTTGTACAATATAGAAAATTACAAGCCAAGCTTTCTTTCTATCGTTTCATTAATTATTGGCTTTAATTCTTCATCTATATCAAATTTAAATCTTCGATTAATTCCCAAAAATGTATTTGCTTTAAATTGAATTATATCTGGCAACACCCAACTATAACTCTTAATTTTATCCCATTTATAAAAATAACCCAAGTTATATATTCCATTTTCTCTTAATTCTGATCCTATAAACGATTTTATTATATTTGATATTGATAATTCTATCCAAAAGATATATACGAATATTCCATTAAAATTATCTAACTTATTATGAATATACAATCTTATCTCAGATGAAAATATCATAGAGAATAATATTATTAAGACTCCCCATATAATAGCTAGAACTCTGTTATCTTTTACTTTCACAATAAACTTTCCATGATGATATACTGCATATAAATCTTTTAATAACAAACCTGTTCCAAAAATAATTAGTATTATATTAAGAATTGTCCAGAAATAAGAATTGTCCATACGTTCACCCCATTTTAAATTAATACATGTTAGTTTATCATATACTAACTATCCACATATTTCAATATCAGATTATTCAATTCTTCACTTCAATTTACTATATGAAATTTTAATATTACGTAGAAAAAATCGCAAATTCAATTATTTTTGAATAATGCGATTTTACAATTTCCTATTTATTTCTAATTAACAATATACTATTATACACATCTTAAAGATGACAAATCATCGTTTTTTATCCCATAGTTTTCTACCCATGAGTATACTCCTGGGCCAAAAACACCTTCATATGGAAATTGAAATTGGTCGTCTCGAAAAAATTGCCATCTTCCTGATAAAACAACAAAAGAAGATACTATATCGTTAAAACCATATTGCGAAAGACTATCTACTCCATTAAATACATGTAAATGAGCTCCCTTAAAATTGTCATGCTCAAATAAAATAGCGTGACCTATTAATGGAATTCCACTTGCTCTAAAAGCATCAAATTGATTATTGCCTGAATAAAATGGCACATAGTTCATATTAAATCTCCATCGTTATAATAAATTATAATACAATATATGCACTACTTTAAAAATCACCACTCATACTATTTAAACAATAATCATAATATTTACTATTAATGATTTATAAGTAGGTACAATTATGTCATCTTTAGATAATTTAACTCCTGAAGACTTACTAATTTTAACAAATATACTTGCTGTTGCTCTTTCAAAAGATAAGACTGCAGATGAAATAAATGTACTTGGAAATTTCATTGTAGGCATAGGATGTTTAATGTTAACTCTTGCAGCTCAAGAACAATATATAGAAGCACAAAAGCAACCTAGTAAATCTCCAGCTAATGATGATATTACTATCGGGTAATAAATAACCTCATTTTATACACTTCTTTTTGAACTCTAATGCATTTTGCTAAATCCGAAGTTTACGTTTAGCTATCCATTGTGCTAAAAAATCAAAAAATCGACCTGCCATCTTTTTAACAAATCCTAATTGAACATAATAGTAATAATCAGATTCAAACCAGCCTTTTTCTCTAAAATATCTATAATCTCTGAACTTTTCATCAGTAATCGTCCTATAACTTGTGCGGAATAATCTGAATATCATTAGCTTGGATAAAGAAGGAGTAGGTAATACATGCCGCATAAGCTTCTTGTAAAATCTTGCAGATGCTTTATTTATTTTTTGTGCTATTTTTTTCTTTTCAATTTCTGTTATAGGCTCTAATGCTGTCAAACAGCATCCTTTTGCAACATGAAAACCCAATCTTTCTCCTATAGTTTCTAGATACTTTACAATAGATTCTCCTCCATATATTCCTTGAAAAACAATAGCTGTAAAAGCCTTACTAAAATAACGTGGTCTATGGAGAACAAAAGCTATTCGATCTAAAAAGTTCTTCATAAGCGCAGTTACATTAAATGCATAATTGGGGGTGGCAAAAATTACTCCATCTGAATTATCCAGTTTATCAAGTAATAAATCCCGATCATCTTTTAAGGAACAATATTCCTCTCCTTTGTCAAAACATAACTTACAACCTTTGCATCTTTCAAGATTATAGTCTTTTAAAAAAACATATTCAAAGTCAATTTCTCCATATGACCTTAAATATTTTTCAAATTCTCTAACTGCTCCATAAGTTCCTTGCTTTCGTGGGCTTCCAATAAATGCAGTAACTTTTTTTACTTGTTCAGATTTCATTTTATTCCCCCTCTATAATTCTTTTAATTAATATTTGTTACATTTTAGTCTACTATTAAAAACCAAATATCATACATATTAAACTCCATAATTATATGTACTTTTTCATATCTCATTTTAGGCAATAAAAAATACCGCATATTCTTTTTGTTGAATAATACCATATTAAATTTTACTTAATCTACCAATTAAAATTTTTAGACGCAAATATATATTAAAGATATTTTTATAATTTTTACCATAAAAAGAAGGAACTATCATTTCTTTGTGTAATTATAACTATATACAAAAATAAAAAAGATAAAAGGAGAGGTATCATATGAAAAAATTATTAAGAAATTTCTTAGTTTTAACTGCATTTATTTCTATTTTCACATTTCTTAGTGTTGGTACTAAAGCAAGTACATCATCTTATAAAAACACTATAGATTCATTTAAAGTTACAACAAATTCTAAATATCAACCACATGCTGGAAAAACATTTTGTAACATATTTGCTCAGGATGTAATGAAAAAACTTGGTACTCCATTACCAGACGGACCATGTTCTACTATTTTAAGTAAGTTAAAAGGAAATGCCACTACTCATTGGCGTTCTGTATCAGCTGTAACAGCACAAAATCGTGCTAATAATGGAGATAGCACAATAGGAATAACAAGTGACCATATTGTTGTTATTTATCCACACGGTAATACAGCAAAAACCGTAGGTGACTTATGGATGTCAATGTCTGGCTATAAGTGCTTTAACAATACAAGCATACGATATGCATGGACAAGCTCTGCTTTGTCAAACGTAAAATTTTACTCTTGGTACTAAATGATACAAGATTGAAAACTAAAATAAATATAATAAAAAAATTATAGAAAGAGTGAAGCAGATTTCTCACTCTTTCTATTTTTATATTTATATTTATATTTAAAATTAGATATAAAACATAAGAGCCTAGAAAAACTAGACTCTTTAATTAATCTTTATCTTAATTGAAAATAATTATAATTTAATTTCTAATTGTAATAGTTAAACTATCTGTTGTAGCCGTATGACTTGCATCTATATATTGAGTTTTATAACTCAATTCATCCCATGTACTCTTTATTGAATAAAGTGTATTAAGTTCATTAAGAGTGCACTTAAGTTCAACTAATTCGGTATTCTTACTTAAGTCTAAACTTGTTAGATGATTATTATAACAAAGTACTACAATTAACTTCGTATTATTACTTATGTAAAGATTTTTTAGTTGATTGTCATTACAAAATAACTCTGCTAATTCTGTATTTGGGATTAAATCTAACTCTGTTAGTTTATTATCGCTACATTCTAATGATATTAGTGCTGTATTATTTACATTTAAATTTGTAAGTTGATTGCTACAACATATTAAATCTGTTAATACTTTATTATTACTTATATCTAACTCTTTTAGTTGATTATATGCACACGATAAGACATTTAACGCCTTATTGTTACTTACATCTAGATTTATTAGCTCATTATTATTACAATATAACTCATATAATTTTGTATTACCACTTAAATCTACATTTGTTAGTTGATTGAAATTGCAATGCAAAATCCCTAATTCTACACAATTTCTTATGTTTATATCTGTTAACTGATTGTGACCACACTCTAAATATGATAGTTTGATATTTTTACTTAAATCTAAACTTATTAATTTATTATTAGAACAATTTAGATCCGTCAAGGCTGTAAAAAATTCAATTCCACTTAGATTACTTATATTTTTTTCACTTATACTTAATTCGGTTATATTTTTAACGTCAGAATAAAGTATTGATTCAGGGCTTTTTTTACTAATGTGCTCATATACTGCATTTTTAAAGTTTTCATCTATAAACATTTCAGTTATATCTGTATTATCAGTCAGTACAATTGTACCAATTTTTTTTGCAATTTTGACTATGTCATATATATCAACTATATTATCTGCATTTAGATCATACTTAGAATCCCACTTAATATTACCGTTTTTTACATTATAATTTTGAGATAGACTAGCCAAATCTAACATGTCCACAACATTATCCCCATTAAAGTCCATATTACCATCATCAATTCCTGCAAACACATCAGTTTTATTTGTCCCTATAACTCCAATTATTATTAATGCTCCTATAATAACAAATGTCACCTTTTTATTTTTCCCCTTATTTTTCATAATTCTCTCCCTATTTCTAAATATTAGTTTAATTATATAAACATTATACAAGAAACTCAAGAAAAATCATATGTTTGTTAATTGTGAAAACTGAAAAGAATCATAGTGAGATGTTTTTAGACATTCCAAGTATTTAATTTGTTTTTCTGTAATATATATAGTCCTATTTCATGCAATAAAAAGATAGTGAATAAGATTTTGTTCTTACTCACTACCTTTTATTTAAATCATTTATATTCCTATATACATATATGCTTTCACTAAATCCTGTTTTTCCTTTTGGTTCCAACTTATCACTTTATATTACTATATAGTTAATGTAAAACCATATAGCATTAGAATATTAGTTTAACATACTATTTAATTTAGACGCTTCTTGTTCTAAAGTATCTAACTTTTTATTAGTATCATCCACTTGCTTTTCTAAATTTTTAACATATTCAATTATTTTTTGTACTTCACCCTTATCTGCATCATATTGTTTTGAAGCATCACCGATTTGTTGTTGCGCTTTCTGAACTGCTGCAGTAGCAGTATCTATTTTATTGGCATTAATTACCTTATTAAATCCTATCCCAGCCCCAGCAATCATTGCTGCGATTGTAAGTCCTGCTAATATCTTGCTTAACCCCATTCCTACCATTTAGTAGACCTCCTGCGTAATATATTTATTATTTACTGTCCATATTTAGGACAATATTAATAATATTATTAATTGGGTTTTTCAACAATAGTGAACTATTGGGCTATCTTCCATGAAATAAAAAATAGGGTAGTAAATAATATTTCTCTTACTCACTACCTTCCTATAAACCCATAAATTATTTATTTTTCATTCTTCTTTCCTTCATTTCCCTATGCTTTGTTGCTAAATATATTTGATTTTTAGATTTATTTACGCCTCTATGTATTCCTATAAGGCTTATAATCCCTAATCCAGCCGTTATCAGTATTAGACCTAAAACCATAACCATAAATGTTCCTCCACTTTTATATCCTTATGGATATTATACATTTGTTTTAATCTAAATGATATATTATTTAAACAAAAAAGAAGACATTAACTAAGATTTTACTGTATTATTCTAAAGCTAATTCTTTTATAGTATAATAGCCTCATCATCCTTTGCATTTTTAATTTTTCTAGCAAATCTTTCTTTATCATATTTCCTTCTATCCCTGGACCATCTAACATGCTCTAAGACACATATTTTTACTATTTTGATATATTTCACTTACACTATTAACTCCAATAATATGCAATTTAAAACCATACTTTAGAGCATAATAAAAAGCCTTAGTTTTCTAAGACTTAATTACTTTCCAATCCTCTGTAAATATATCTCTTATACTTGGAATTCACATACTACCCAAACTTATAGTAACTAGCTTTATTTTATTGGATTTCTTTATAAAATGTAAAAACTCCTACTTATAACGATTCACTTTCATAACTATATCCAAGTACTGTTATTGATGCTAATTGAACAGAAGTTTCTCGCCAAGGATCCATCACGCTATCATTTCCTGTCAATATAGGATGAAAATCTGGATTTTTCTTTTGCCAAATATGCCATAGACGATCAACTTCAGCATGGTGCAACCAAAATACTGGATCTGTAGGGGAATACATTATGTTATTCATAATTCCACCTACCCAATTATGCACCTGATTATGGGCAGGAAGTATAGAATTATCTGCTCTTCTGCCGAAACCTTCTAGCCCGTAAGTAAATCTAGAATATCCATCCACATTTGCTTCAGGAAGCTGTTGTTGAAAATCATTAATTATGAAATCAATGTCACTAGCCGAAGGTTTTAAGTCAGGTGGAGACAACTTACGAGATGGTACTGGATTACCTGTTACTGGATGAGGTGCAGGTAAAAAACCTTGTAACCATTCAGGAAATGGATCTACCCAACGCCAATATGGAATAGTTATAAGTGTTTCTGCTTGTGGGCGCAATGTACGATCAGCATTTTGTAATGCTTCTTCAAATGCTAATAAATAACGTCTATGCCATGATAAAAATCTTAATAGTCCAATTTCCCCCATGCTACCATGCATATTATGTGACATATCAGCATGCATTTCAGTTATAGTCTTATAAATTCCATCTTCAATTAACTTATTAATTGCATTCTTAAACGCTACTACGTCATTCTCTCCAAAATTTTTCTGATCTTTACGTATAAGCTGAGCCGTTGATTCAGTAACCCCTCTTGTATCTTTCAATTTTGTTTCTTCAATAAGACGATTACTTGTAATTAACTCTTCTAGCTCACTCCCGATTTTTTTGGGATCAACAGTAACTTCTGAAAAGAGATCCACATGTTCTTTTGCTGTATGTACCAATTCAATTCACACTCCCTTTAACTATGAGTTGTATAATATACTTTTTCTATGTTTTATCATAGGTAGTATGTGCTTTAGGCAAATAAATTTATACATATTTTCATTTCTTTATAATGGAGAATGTTAGAAATGGATTGGCTTATTTCATCATAAAGTTTCTTCTTATCACCAGAATTTATTTTCACAACCCTATCTACAATTTTGTAAGTTAATAAAATCATTGCTATTTCATTAAGAAGATCATCTCTATTACTTTTTTCTTCTTTATAAATATCTGCAAACTTAACATCATCAGAATATCTTTTCCACTTCTTTTCTCTAGCCACCTCAATCCTAACATCATCTTCAGATTGATAATCATCAAGAATTATTAAATCTGGCCTAACATTCTTATATTTTCTATCTCTCATTGGCGATGTAGAAGAAATAGCTTCAACAAAAGTTTTGTTTGTAAATTCTAATTGAGTTGCATTACAAATAAAATTTCTATTTTTATCATCTAAGAGTTTTCTAATATTCTTTTTCCAGTTAATTCCTCAGCTTGTTCCTGTGGAATTCCTATATCAATATATGATTTTTTTAAGAAGTGATAAAGCAACCTCTTGATTCTTGATTCTAGCTTCATCACTTGGGAAGTCAAAAGGTATTTGCATACTTTATCACCACCCAACATTAATTTGTAAGATACTCAATAATTAACCTAATAAGTTTATTGTTATATATTCTATATGATGAACTCACATCATTTAAGCTGAAAATTCCCATATTATTATAATAACTAAATGATAAAATATATTGTTCACATAAGAAAAGACAATAACTAAGATTTTACTCTCAATTACTGCCTTTCAAGGTTAGCTGTTTTTTCATTTACATAATTATGAAAATTATGTATAATAAAACAAAAATAATATTTAATAAAATAATTTGTAACAAAGGAGATAAATATGATTAAGAAGATTATTTTTACAACAATAATTATTATATCTTTAATTACACTAATATTTGCTATAATGATTATTTCTAAAGATGACGAAAAAACTAAGATGATTAAAAGCATATCAACTACAACACCTAAACAAATAGAAATAATTAAAACTGGCAATCCAGTTTTAAAAAAGGTTGTAACTTCTGATGAAGATATGAAAAAAATAATTTCTTTTATTCAAAATATAAAAGTTCAAAAAAAATCTAATGAAGAAATTAAGGGGTGGATGTATAGTATAACAATTACGAATAGTAATGATGAAAAACATTCTGTAACTCTCGGAATGATAGCAAATTTTGATACTACATCTTATGCTATAGACCAAAATGTTAATAATGAATTTCAAGGTTTATATGATAGTCTTGATTATAATGAAATAGATCCTCTCTAACTTTTATCTATAATGTATGTTTTATATTTTGATGAAGGTTTTTTGGCCTGCTCCTCATCCACTTTAAGATAACTTTTTATAGAACAACAAGCCATCAAACCTTTTATTTACTACCAAATCTTATTGTTAGTATTTTTATTATTCCTTAAATCTGCATATTTCATCTCATATTCCACATGATCTCCTGCTGAATGCCCAACACCAATACTTATTCCAATAGAATCTTCTGTTAAATAGCAAAAAGCTACATATTCACTTATCATTTTTTCTTTAGAATCTGCTTTTTCAAACTGCGAAATCAACTCATTATTATCCATATTATTAACAAGCTCTTTTATATTTGATTGATATTCTACTGTATCTTTTTCGTTATCAAAAGTTGTATAACAAACTAATTTTCCCTTCTTAAAAGAATTTGCAAGATTTTCATTTACTTTAAGAAGATCAGTTAATTTTATTATCTTTCCATTATTCATATCTATATTAGTAGTATAAAATACATTGGTTGGATGTGCAGCCTGCTCTAAATTTGCTACCCCAGAATATTGAATACTTAATACATTTTCATTTGATAATGTTATTTTATAATTAATCTCTAAATTTAAATTATCTTCAACTCCATTGCTAATGTACGCCTCAGCTCCATCTTTAATTAGTTTATTTATAGTTGATTGCTTATTAATATCACTTAACCCACTAATTTGAGGATAATTTATAATTACATTCTTAATTTTATAAACCTCTTTAGTTATTTTATATTTTTTTTCACTTGTATTTTTTGATGTTGTTTCCTTAGTAGTGTTAGTATCTACTGGTTGTTGAACTTCTGTCTTTATTCCTTCCTTAGAATCTGTATCATTTGATATCTGCTTATTAGCACAACCTATCATGAAAATTCCTGTAAAAATTAATATTAATATAGCTGTTAATTTTTTTCTATTCATAATTCCTCCACTTTTTCTCGTATTTGATTTAAATCTCTTTACTAATTTTAATATCTTAATTTATCTAAATTTGATTTCGACTTATTATATCACAATTCACCATTTAACCAAAGAATTCCTTTATCTAATTATTCCCCTGGCTTGAGGTTTTACATATTTAATATTTGTATATAGACATTTTAGCTTATTATCAATAGCTACTAATACTTATACCTGAGTAATGAAAAAATAAGACAGTAACTAAGATTTTACTCCTAACTACTGCCTTTCAAGGTTAACTTTCTTTTTAGAACTCTAAATGACCACGACCATATACATAGAAATATTGATCACTAAAGTATACTTTATACCAACCATTTCCATAATATTGAATATCTGCTTCGGTTTTAGTTTGTACAGAACCATAATAACGATCTGAATATGGTTCTGAGTATATATCAGTACCAGGAAGGATATAACCATCCTGCCAACTGCTCCTTGCTTTTACTGTTGATATAACACTTTTAGTACTATTAATTTCAGCAGCTGATGTAGTTACTGCTGGTAATGAAGTTACTGTTAAAATTCCTACAATTACTAAACTTAATAATTTCTTATTCATAATATAATTCCCCCTTTAATTCTAAGCTTGTACCATTTAATAACAATTAATATATTACAACTTTACATACTTGTTATTCAAATCCCATATAATACAACTTTATTTCAAAAATATCGTATACCACATATCCATCTATGTATAATATCTTCATTTCCTTATTTTACTTATATAACTTTTAATTACTTATTTGACATAATATTAAAACTATGTTATTACTTCAAGTAGGAGCTGATTTTTATGAAAAAAATTTCACTTTTAGGATTTATTATTATTGTGATTATGTCTCTTCTTTTTTTCTTAAATACTTTTTATAAAGAAAGTCAGGTAAAAACAATGAATAAAGAACACTTTATAGAAATGGATATAGTTCCTAGCTCTATTTCAATTACTAAAAGTGGTAATACTGTACAAAAAAAGAATGTTACATCATCTGAAGATATGAGCAAAATAATATCTTTTATAAAATCTATCAATATGAAAGAAAAACTTGACGATCCATATAAGGGTTGGGGATACTTGATAAATATTAAAGATTCAGAAGGTGAAACTCATCAAATAGGTATTTGTTCAGATAAAATTTCATATAATAATTCTTTCTATACTGCTGATATAAGTGTATCTGAAAAAATAACAGACATATATAACAAACTTAATTATCCAGAGATAGATCCACTTAGTTAGAATATACTAGTAAAAACTATATGAAAAAGATAATACATTGACATTAATTAAATCCCACATAAATACTTATTAGATATTTTCCATCCTATTTTTTTAAGTTCTTTAACAATTTCTTCATTATTTTTAAATTACACTAAAATATTTGTTTTTTTACTTTTAGTTCGCAGATTACCTTCCTCCTGTACAGTAATGTCATAATCATCCGCATCTTTTAACTAATTTTAGATATAATGTTATGTTTTCTATATATTGTAATATTTTCTTAATAATTCTGTAATGATACCGACACAAATCTACCATATATTTAAATATAAATGGTTATTGAAAATATTGGAAATTAAGTGAGGTGTATTTATGAGAATTAAATTAATCAAAATAGGTTTTGGAAATTTCATTGCTTCAAATAAGATAATAGATATAATTAGCCCTGAATCAGTACCAGCAAAAAGGCTAATAAGAGATGCTAGGTATTTTGGTAAATTGATAAATGCTAATTATGGAAGAAAAACAAAATCTATCATACTCACAGATGATGATTATGTAATTTTATGTAGTATTAATTTTAAAAACTTTAAAAGGTAGCAAGCAAGATTTTAATCCTACTCACTAGCTTTTTAATTTAAATGGATTACTAATTTTTAATACAGATATAGTATGCTACATATTGAATAATTCACACCAGGTATTTTCTCCCATAATCCAATCTCACACTATCATTTTTAAACGATACTTTATTAGAACTCAAAAAAATTAGTTTTCCCTCTCTATTTATATATTTGTGAAAATTATGTATAATTAAACAAAAACAGCAAGTCAACCACAACTTCATCTTAATATGATTGGTGAAAGAATACCAAATACAAAATACAATCCTAATTGCATATGTGGCTCTTGTGCTGTTGCAAATTTATTAACATTTTTAAGTTTTAATATCAATCAAAGGTTTGTCCCTCAACAATATCAAAATTCTATAAACTTTACAAATAATAGAACGCATTTATATGTTTCTGCTAAAATATATCTTTCATCATCTTCCTCAATTATTGGATTATACTTTAAGATAAAAACTTCATCACAACTAGGGCATTCTAATATAGAAATCACTTTACCTCTTGCCCATATTTCCCATGCATCTTAGAAAATATATCTACTCCACATATTGGACATTTCTTTATTTAATCTGCTCTATTATATCTACATTACTCTGCATAATTATTAAGATGCCCAGGCAAATTTTCTAATGCTTTAAATTTGCTCATAATTTCACTCCTTTCATATAATAATTGTTATATGAAAAATTGTGAATTCCTTCTAAGTATTTCAAATAACTTCTAAAAATAATCAAAAGACACCTACAACTAAATAAGTGCCTTGCCCTTTTAATTGCCTTATTAGCATTTAAATTCTGCTATAATTGGCCATGGTTGATACAATGAAGTATCTAGATTATTTGCAGTAATATAATTTGCCGCTTCACTATCACTATAGAACCTCATTACATCAAATAATTCTGAAGTTTCTCCCCCATTTTTAGATATAAAACTAAATGCACTAGATTTAGTCCTTACAACATATCCATGATATGTAACTCCAAAATTTAATGTTTTAAAATTACCCATTTAACCATCTCCTAAAATTTATTTGTTTTACACTATTTAAAACATCAGCTTATACGATTTTGTAAACCTATTTAAAATTTATTTTTAATAAAAGTAAAAGACACCTACAAACTGCAATGTAAGTGCCTTTTGATTTATTTCTATGATATTATTATATAACCTTAAAACCATTGAAAACAGTAATATTATTATAATAATAAAGATATAATAAAATAATAATCAACTCTTTTTCCACATATTTTTAATCTTAAGTTCTAAATCTGCTTTCTCTGCTTTAAGCTTTGCTACTTCTGTCCACTTTTTATTTCTAACTGCAATTCTAATCTGTTTATTTCTGTTAATTCTTATCGAATATCCTTTTCCTAAATAAAGAACTTCAACTTTAGAATCTGTCGTATCCTCTATGAACTTCCTAAGTTGCCCTTCTGTTAATAACAGGCCAACAAAATTACTCATTCCCAAGGTAAGATTTTTATCAGTTTCATCATAGTCAAATTGAATCATTATTATATTATTAATTGTCTCTTCTGAATTTAAATACACTCGCGTTTTTTACAATTCTGAATAATGCGATATTTATATCTGTCATTTATTTTTGTTTATATCAATAATAAGACTTTGCAAAAAATTTACATTTTTTAAAAATATCCAAATGTCTCTTCATCAAATTCTTTTATTAACTCATCCATCAGTTTCACTCTTTTTTCAGCAATTTCCCGTGATTTTTTTAAACAAAGCACTCCAGGCAACTTACTTTTCCTGCTGATAACAGTTTCATATGCTCTTCTCAAATCCCTTGGCTTCATGGAAAATTCTCTTAACAGACCCACTATTCCTAACAGGTCCAACTTATCCGCATCACTTAGAAGCATTGCCTCAATTGATCTGTTATGGTTATCCGAATGATGAAACTCTATGCATTCCAGTATAAGTTCCAACAATTCCTTCTTGTATCCCTTGTTACCTAAAAATTCTTCTGCTAGTTGTTTTGAACGTATAGGATGTTCAATATCTGGGTTAAACCATTTTGCATATCCTCCCCAATCATGCAAATAAGCAGCAACCCATACAGCCTCACGATTATATTGTAGCCCTTCACTAATAACTGAAATAATCTGTAATAGCCTTTTTGTATGATTTATACCCCACTGGCCACCATACTCATCTGTTAGTGAAACAATTTCATCCTCATTAATATACATTTATATCCCTCCCTAGCATTATATAATTCATTTGCATTATAATCTAGTTATAGTATATTTAGCAAATATCACATTATTCAATTTTCAAAGAACATTAGTTATAAGTTTCTACCCACTTCCTACAAATTACGAACTATTCTTAGTAACTTGAACCTAAATTATAATATCTCACATAATCATTCCAATCATCTAAATTAAGACCTTGCAACTTTGCACCTTCATAATCTTCTAAAGAATATGGCTTATCATCCATGAAATTTCACCTCACTTACTGTGAAATATCTACATAATTATGAAGGAAGTAATAGCTCCCCTCTTAATTGCAAATACTCTATTACTTGAAAGCTCCATCAATAACTTTTTTCTCTTTATCTGACAATATTGCTTCTTCAAATTCAGGCTCTACAATAGCAAAAGCTTTTAATTCTCTCAAAAAACTCCCTTTAATAATAAGGGAGTTTTTTTATATCATATTACTATTTCAAATCTATAGTTTCTATTTTTTGATCTACTGCTATAGTTACTATTACTGAATCTTCTTTTACTATGTTAGACCCCTCTCCCGATATGCTATGTTGAAATGATTTTGTATTGATATCATCACCCAATTATATTTCACCACTTCCATGGTTTATATCTGTTTTGTAAGAATACTTTAGAACTTCTGAAGATTTTAAATCTGCTAAATCACCTTTATATGTGAATTTAAGTATTCTCTCATACTGTTCTTTATTTTTTGATGTTTTATATTCTATTTTCCAATTATCATTCTCACCATTATATTTGTATTCTACTTTATTGTTGTTTTTTAACGAACATCCTGTAATAATCAATAAAAATAATATTAACATTCCTATTATATTCGTTTTTCTCATTTCTTTCCCCTCCTATTTTATGTAATCTTCTTATTATCAATATATTAGTATAATTAAATATCATTGGAAAGACTTATTTGTAATATAAATTTTATAGTTTGATTAATAATTCTAACAAATTATTAAAACAATTTCTAAACTATTGTGTTGACAATTCTTATATTGTTAATAATCCTTGTAGTGGAAAAAAATAATAATTCCAAAGGATACGGTTCTAAGAGAAAATAAGACATTACCTATTTTTACAACTGATGAAATGAAATTAA
>NZ_SULK01000022.1:0-29399 GCF_007115085.1 Clostridium sp. HBUAS56017
TAATGAACCGCCGTATACCGAACGGTACGTACGGTGGTGTGAGAGGTCGGTAGATAAAATAATTATCTACCTCCTACTCGATTATTGATTTTTTAATATAGTAAAAAGGAGTTCTTTTGCTATCTTTGGGTTTGCTTTCCCTTCTGATGCTTTCATGATCTGTCCCATTAAAAATCCAGCAGCTTGTGATTTCCCAGCAGCAAAGTCAGCTACGGATTGAGGATTGTTATCAACAATTTCTTTAATTAATGATTGGAGTTCAGAACTATCACTAATCTGAGATAAGCCTTTAGATTCAACTATTTTTTTAGCAGAATCACCACTCTTAAACATTTCTTCAAATACTTCTTTACCTACAGTAGTACTTATTTTACCTTCGTCTATTAAAGAGATTAGTTCAAATAAGTTCTTAGAATTAATGTTGTTTGAAGAAGTATCTAGAGATTCTTCTTTATTTAGTCTTAGGAAATCTCCTAAAATCCAATTAGCAACAGCTTTAGGAGGTGCGCCTAATTTTATTGTTTCCTCAAATAAATCAGAAAGATTTTTATCATCAATAATTATTTCTACATCTTTAACGGATAATCCATAAGAATTAATAAATCTTTCTTTTTTTACTTTAGGCATTTCAGGAAGTGTAGCTTCGATTTCCTTAATTTGTTTTTCTTGAATTATTATGGGAACAAGATCAGGTTCAGGGAAGTATCTATAGTCGTGAGCATCTTCTTTGCTTCTCATTGGTACAGTTTTTCCTTTACCGTTATCCCATCTTCTAGTTTCTTGTTTTATTTTATATTCTTCACCATAGTTATACAGTTCTCTTTGGCGTTTTTCTTCCTTTTCAAGAGCTTTCTGAAGTTCTTTAAATGAACTTATATTTTTCATTTCTACTTTAGTGTTTAATTTATCAGAACCAGCTTCTCTAATAGATATATTAGCATCACATCTTAATGAACCTTCTTCCATTCTACAGTCTGAAATATCTCCATATTGCAAAATTGATTTTATAGTTTTAAAGTAAGTGACAGCTTCTTCAGGGGATCTAAGATCAGGTTCAGAAACCATTTCTATAAGAGGTACACCTACACGATTGTAGTCTATTAAAGATACATTATCTTCATCAACGTGCACAAGCTTTCCAGCATCTTCTTCAATATGAATTCTATTAAGACGAATCTTTTTTGTTGTTCCATTAACATCTATTTCTACATAGCCACCTTCACATAAAGGTAAATCAAATTGAGATGTTTGATAAGCTTTTGGAAGGTCAGGGTAGAAGTAATTTTTTCTGTCCATTTTATTTAATTTATTTATTTTGCAGTTAAAAGATCTACCAGCTTTAATAGCCAAAGCTACAACTTCTTCATTAAGGACAGGAAGTGTTCCTGGCAGTCCTAAACAAATAGGGCAGGTATTGTGGTTAGGCTCTGTACCAAACTCAGTAGAGCAGGAACAGAATATTTTAGTTTTAGTTTTTAATTCAGCATGTATTTCAAGACCTATTACGGTTTCTAAACTCATAATTAATTCTTCCTTTCTTTACTAAAGTACTGGTGCAAGAGTAGATATTTTAACTTCTTGCTCTAAAGCGTAAGCTGCTTTAAATATCTTTTCTTCACCAAAATGTGGTCCTAGTATTTGAATTCCGATAGGTAATCCATCTTTACTCTTGGCATAAGGAAGAGAAATGGCTGGTATACCTGCAAGGTTAATATTAACTGTGTAAATATCTCCTAAGTACATTGATAATGGATCTTCACTTTTTTCACCAATTTTAAATGGTAGAGTAGGAGATGTTGGACTTAATATAACATCATATTCATTAAATGCTTTTTTAAATTCTTCTTTTATTTTTTTCTTCAATTTTTGTGCTCTATTGTAATATGCATCATAATATCCAGAAGATAGAGCATAAGTTCCAAGCATAATTCTTCTTTTAACTTCAGTTCCAAAAGATTCAGTTCTACTACTAACTATTAAATCATCTACATCTACAAAATCCTTTGGACGATATCCATACCTTATTCCATCAAATCTTGCAAGGTTTGAACTAGCTTCAGCAGAAGAAATTATATAATAAGCTGAAAGACCTTCTTCAGTAATAGGAAGAGACATTTCTTCAACTTCTGCACCAAGGGATTTTAATTTTTCAATAGAGTCTAATAGAGCTTGCTTAATTTCTTCGTCTAAACCTTCTTTGAAAAATTCCTTTGGAACTCCGACTTTCATTCCTTTAACTCCTGAATCTATATTTGATAGATAGTCGGTTTGAATAGATTCTTTATAGGTTGTTGAATCTAAAGGGTCATCTCCTTGGATTATTTGTAGCGTAAGGGCAGCATCTTTTACTGATTTTGAGAATGGACCGATTTGATCTAAAGAAGATCCAAAAGCAATAAGACCAAATCTAGATACTAAACCATATGTTGGTTTAAGTCCTACAACGCCACAGAAAGAAGCAGGTTGTCTTATTGATCCACCAGTATCAGATCCTAAAGAAACGGGTGCAAGTCCAGCACCAACGCAAGCAGCAGAGCCACCTGAAGAACCGCCAGGAACTCTTTGAAGATCCCAAGGGTTTTTAGTTGTTTGAAAAGCTGAGTTTTCTGTAGAAGAACCCATAGCAAATTCATCCATGTTAGTTTTTCCTACGATTATTGCATCTTCTTTAAGCAATTTTTCTATTACTGTAGCATTATAAGGCGGTATAAAGTCTTCTAACATTTTAGAAGCGCAGGTAGTAGAAATACCATCTGTGCAAATATTATCTTTAATTGCAATTGGTACACCTACAAGAGCACCAACGGGTTCTTTATTTGCAATTTTTTTATCTATTTTTTCTGCTTGTTTTAAAGCTGAATCTTCACAAAGTCTAAGATAAGATTGAACTTTAGGATCGATTTCTTTTATAGCTTCAAACAGTGAAGTAGTTACTTCTATAGCAGTAAATTTTCCTTGTAAAACACCATCTTTTATTTCACATATATCCATATTTCTAATATCCATTAACTTCACCACCTATTCAATAATTTTAGGAACCATAATTGCGGTATCCTTCATAGATTTAGTATTTTGGAATAGCTTCTTTTTATCTTCAAATTGAGAAACTTCATCTTTTCTAAGAACTGGTTTTAAATCATCAGATAGAAGATCTAAGTTTATATCACTTAAATCAAATTTATCAATTGATTCAAAGTGGGAGAGTATGCTTTCAAATTCACCAGCAAGTCGTATAGTTTCTTCATCAGTAAATCTTAGTTTAGCAAGTTTTGCTATATATTCAACATCTTTAATTTCAACTTTCATTTTCGTATCCTCCTATGGTTCTAATCTTCTTAAATCTCTTGGAAGGAGAGTAGCTTCTCTAACATTTTCAAGATCTAAGATTTTTAAGGTAAGTCTTTCTAAACCAATGGCTAATCCACCATGTGGAGGCATTCCATATTTAAAGGTTTCTAAATAGAATGCAAAATCATCAGGGTTTAGTCCGAATTTTTTAATATTTTCTTTTAACATTTCATAGTTATGGATTCTTTGACCACCTGTAGTAATTTCAAGTCCTTTAAATATTAAGTCAAAGCTTTTGGTTAAGCCTGGTTTTTCACTGTCAGGCATTGCATACATTGGTCTTTTGGCAACTGGATATTCTGTTAAAAATACAAAATCACAGTTATAAGTTTCTTTAACATATTTTGAAATTAATACTTCTCCTTCAGCATCTATATTTCCAACTGGAGATTTTTTGTTATACTTATCAAGAAGTATCTTATGAGCTTCAGCAAGTGGAATTCTTGGAATTTCAATTTTTTCAGGAAGTTCAATATTATACATTTCAAATTCGCTCTTACAAGTTTTTCTTAAAACTGAGTAAAGATAGTTTAAGAATCCTTCTTCAAGGTCCATAAGTTCAGTTTCGTCCTTAATGAATCCCATTTCTATATCTAAACTTATATATTCATTTAGATGTCTCCAAGTGTTGTGAAGTTCTGCTCTATAAGCAGGAGCAATTTCAAAAACTCTTTCAAAACCAGCACCAACCATCATTTGTTTATAAAATTGAGGACTTTGTGCTAAAAATGCACGTCTTCCAAAGTAATCAACAGTAAACATTTCAGATCCACCTTCAGTACTTGAAGATATAACTTTTGGAGTATGAATCTCTGAAAAACGTCTAGACTTAAGGTACGTCCTAAAAGCATCAGTAATCTCTTCTTGAACCTTAAATACTGCTCGTGTTTTAGGTCTGCGTAAAGCTAATGCCCTATAATCTAGTTGTTTTTCTAAGCATGCATTAAGTTTAAAGCCATTTATTTCAAAAGGAAGTTTGTCATAAAAAACTTCTCCCAAGATTGTTAATTCCTTAGCATCTAATTCGATTCCACCTGGAGCTTTTTCATTCATTACTTTTTCCCCAATTGCTTCAATACTCATCTCTAAGCGAAGTTGTTTTGAATGTTTTTTGTCCATTACAAGTTGAATTATTCCGGTTTTATCTCTAAGATGCACAAAAGATATTGTACTTAGTTCATGAATTTTATGAACCCAACCCCTTACGAGTATTTGCGTGTCTTTAGAATCCTTGATATCACATACGTAAATTCTTTCCATTTTTTAATAGCCTCCTTGTTTATTGCATAGATTAATATAAATAAAAAACGCCCCTATAGGTTTAAATTAACCTATAGGGACGAAAAAAATCCGTGGTGCCACCCTAGTTAGCTAGAGTATTTTAGGATTACATAAGTATAAAAAAACCGTTCCTATACTCATGTATAGGAACGGTGTATATCCGCGGTGCCACCCTAAATTAGCTTTAGCTCACTCATATCGATACAAAAGTTCTATGCTTTTATATCTAGTCATTTTAACGGTTGACAACCGGCTAAGTCTACTTTTTACATTTCGGTTAGCATCTCAAAGGTGTTCTTCCATACATCCATCATACTAGGCTTACACCGTCCCTAGTTCGCTTAGAATCAAGCATGTATTTACTCTCCTCGTCATTGATTTCATTAAAAACTTATTGAATTATTTATTATTATATGCTCGAATTATTAATAAATCAATACCTTTTTTTTAATATTTATAAAAAAGTGTAATTTTATTAGAATTTTAAAGGTTCATTAGCTGTATTCTCAGCTTCATTTTTATCAAAATCTTTAGTAATTATTTTAAATATTTGAATTATGAATGTTGGTAAAAATGCCAATAAGTAAATACTAGCAATTAATGTTCCATCAAGTGGTGTAACTTCAAATAAATTTTGTAGTGGTGGGACAAAGAGTACTAGGTTTAAGAATAATAAACCTGCTCCAAAAGCATACCAACTAAATTTGTTCGAGAATACTCCAAGACCAAATATTGATTTTTTACCTCTACAGTTAAAGCCGTGGAATAATCTAGCTAAACATAAAGTAGCAAAGGCCATAGTACTTGCAGCATGTTCATTACCTGTAGATAATCCAACATGGAAAGCTATTATTGTAAATATTCCAATTAATAGACCTTCAAAAGCAATTTCTTTTACATAGTCTTTTGTTAATATAGATTCTTTACTATCTCTTGGTTTATCTTTTAATAAATCTTTTCTTGATCTTTCCATACCAATTGCAATAGCAGGTAAACTATCTGTTAATAAATTAATAAACAGAAGGTGTACAGGTGCAAATGGAACTGGTAGAGCAGCTATAGAAGCATAAAGCACTGCAAGTATTCCAGACATATTACCTGAAAGTAAGAATTTAATTGAGTTTTTAATATTAGCGTAAACATTTCTACCATTCGTTATAGCTTTAACTATAGTTGCAAAATTATCATCTGTAAGTATCATAGAAGCGGCATCTTTAGAAACTTCAGTTCCAGTAATACCCATAGCTATTCCTATATCAGATTGTTTTAATGCAGGGGCATCGTTAACTCCATCACCAGTCATAGCAACTATTTTGCCTTTGTTTTGCCATGCATTAACTATACGAATTTTGTGCTCAGGTGATACTCTAGCATATACAGATACATGGTCAAGTTTTTCATTAAGCTCTTCATCAGAAAGTTTGTCTAATTCTAATCCTTCAAGAGCTATATCCCCATCTTTTAATATGCCTATTTGCTTTGCTATAGCAGAAGCGGTAATCTTATGGTCGCCTGTAATCATAATTGGCTTTATTCCAGCACTTATGCAATCTTTAACAGCGTCAGCAGATTCTATTCTAGGTGGATCTATCATAGATATTAATCCAAGGAATACAAAATCATTTTCATCTTCTAAAGTAAGTTCCTTTTCTTCAGGAAGAACCTTATATGTGAAGGCAAGAACTCTAAGACCATTTTCTGATAAATATCTATTTGTATCTACGATTTTTGCCTTATCAGCATCAGTAATTTTCCTTAAACCTTCAGATGTTTTTATATGAGTTATTCTATTTAAAAGTACATCAAATGCACCTTTTGTATACATAATTAATTCACCATTAATTTCATGAAGTGTACTCATTAATTTTCTATCAGAATCAAAAGGAATTTCTTTAAGTCTCTTGTACTTTTCTCTAACTTCTTGTTCAGTTAACGAGTGTATATGTCCAAGATTTACAAGAGCTACCTCAGTTGGATCTCCAATTTCATTACCATCTACGTTAGTTGAATCATTACAAAGTATGGCTGCATTTAGTAGGGAAGCGTGAACTTCATTTTCTAAATTTAGTTCTTCAGATTCAACTAATGATGTATCAGTGTAGATTTGCTTTGTGGTCATTTTATTTTGAGTTAAAGTACCTGTTTTATCAGAGCAGATTATGGATACACAACCTAACCCCTCAACAGCTTTTATGTTTTTAATAATAGCATTTTCCTTAGCCATCTTTTGAGTTCCAAGTGCTAATACAATTGTAACAATAGAACTTAATGCTTCAGGAATAGCAGCAACAGCCAAAGCAACAGCAAACATTAATGAATCAAGAATTGGTGTATTTCTATATAGACTTAAACCAAAGACTAGAATACATATAACTAGGATAATTAAAGCTAGTTTTTTACTAAAATCGTCTAATGTTATTTGAAGAGGGGTTTTCTTTTCTTTAGTTTGCTCCATTAAAGTAGCTATTTTACCAAGTTCAGTATTCATTCCTGTACCAGTAACAAGAATTAATCCACGTCCATAAGTAACTAAAGAACTTGAAAATACCATATTTTTTTGATCTCCAAGAGCAACTTCATCAGCCTTTATTACTTCTTCAAATTTTTCAACGGCCTCAGATTCCCCTGTAAGAGCACTTTCATTTATCTTTAATGAGTAAGATTCGATAATACGACCATCAGCTACAACAAGGTCCCCAGCTTCTAAGATTAAAATATCGCCTGGAACAACTTCTCTAGATGGAATTTCATACTTAACACCATCTCTAATTACCTTAGCATTAGGTGCTGATAGAGCCTTTAAACTTTTCAGGGATTGCTCTGCTTTAACATTTTGAACAGTTCCTAAAATAGCATTCATAATAATAACAGCAAATATAACTATAGTACTTTCTGAATTACCAGTTGCCATAGAAACAATACCAGCAATTATTAATATAGCTACGAGCAAATCTTTGAATTGTTCTAGGAAAACAATAAAAATACTTTTCTTTTTCTTTTCCGTAAGTTCATTGTAACCATGTTTTTCTAAAGAGTTTTTTAATTGATCCTTTGATAGACCATTTTTATCTACATTGAATTTTTTTAAAGCTTCCTTAGATGATTTTGAAAAAAACTTTTCCATAAAATTATTCTCCCTCCATTTTTTGTTGAACAGTTTAAATTAAAACAATAAAAAAAGACTTTTAATATAATTAACATAGATTAATTATATTAAAAGTCTGGTAACCATTTTAGGCATATAACACCAGGTTAAAAACCGCGATTGTTGATGTTATATTTTAAACTACTCCCTCTTAATAACTTAAGAAATATTTATTTATATATTTAGAATACGTTAGAATTGGAAAATTGTCAATAGAGAATGACGAGTTTCAATTTCAATAATTACTTCGAAAATTTCATAATAGTTGTTGACTAATAAAAGTAATAAATGTAAAATTAACTTATTAAAATACTTTTAAAAAGTATTTTAATAAATATAGATAATAGGAAAGAGGCGGGTTTTATGGTCATCAAGAAAGTTACTGATAAAGAATTTAGTAAGTATGGACGAGTTCTAGAAAACTATAGTCTGAAGGAAATAATTAAAAAGATGAAGGATACTCCTTTGCCAAGAGATGTAATATATGAGCCATCCGTTAAGGAACTTGAAGACTTAGAAATTGCAGAGGATTTAAAGGACAGAGCATTTGGAGGATTACCAATACAAATTGGATATTGTAATGGGAATAACTATTTATTAAATGCAGTGGAATATCATCGTTCATCAGAAATAAATATAGCTGTTACAGATTTAATTTTGCTTATAGGTTGTCAGCAAGATATAGAGAAAGATTATACCTATGATACATCCAAAATAGAAGCTTTTTTGGTTCCAGAAGGAACAATCATAGAAGTATATGCAACAACTCTTCATTATGCACCTTGTAATGTAGCAGATGATGGATTTAAGTGCATTGTTGTATTACCAAAGGACACAAATTTACCTTTAGAGAAGAGCATTAATAAAGATGGAGAAGATAGGTTATTGTTTGCTAAGAATAAATGGTTAATAGGACATAAAGACACTAATTTAGATAGCGAAGGTGCTTTCATTGGATTAGTAGGTAAAAATATTTCTATCAAATAGAAGTTTAAATAAATTTATAGTAATGGGGGAGAATTACAATGAATAATATACCAGAATTAAAATTAGGGATAGTTGCAGTAAGCAGAGATTGCTTTCCAATGGAATTATCAGTTTCACGTAGACAAGCAGTTGTAAAATCATTTAAAGAGTTAGGAGAAGAGATTTTTGAGTGTGAAACAACTATAGAAAATGAAGTTCACATGAGAAAGGCATTAGCTGAAATTAAGGCAGCCAATGTAAACGCTTTAGTAGTTTATCTTGGAAATTTTGGACCTGAAACTTCAGAAACATTAATCGCTAAAGAATTTGGCGGACCTGTAATGTTTGTTGCAGCAGCAGAAGAAACTGGAGATAATTTAGTAGGAGGCCGTGGAGATGCCTATTGTGGAATGTTAAATGCTAGTTATAATTTAGCACTTCGTAATATAAGAGCATATATTCCAGAATACCCAGTTGGAACAGCTTCAGAAGTTGCAGAAATGATGCAAGAGTTTAAACCAGTTGCCACTGCATTATTAGGGTTAAAGAATTTGAAAATTATATCTTTTGGGCCACGCCCACAAGACTTTTTAGCTTGTAATGCGCCTATTAAGCAATTATACAATTTAGGAGTTGAAATTGAGGAAAATTCAGAACTTGATCTATTTGCAGCATTTAATGAACACGCAGAAGACCCAAGAATACCTGAAGTAATTAAAAGCATGGAAGATGAACTAGGGGAAGGAAATAAAATGCCTGGAATCTTACCAAAGCTTGCTCAATATGAAATTACATTATTAGATTGGATGGAAGAGCATAAAGGATCAAGAGAATATGTTGTTTTTGCAAATAAATGTTGGCCATCTTTCCAAACACAATTTGGCTTTGTACCATGTTATGTTAATAGCCGCTTAGCTACAAGGGGAATACCTGTATCCTGTGAAGTAGATATTTATGGAGCATTAAGTGAATATATAGGAACTTGCGTAAGTAATGATGTTGTAACATTACTTGATATTAATAATACAGTTCCTGCTGATTTGTATGAACAAGATATTAAAGACAAATTCCAATATACATTAAAGGATACATTCATGGGATTCCATTGTGGTAATACAGCATCTAGTAAACTATCATTCTGTAGCATGAAGAATCAAATGATAATGGCAAGAGCTTTAGAACCAGATCAAGAGCCTAATATAACAAGAGGAACTCTTGAAGGTGATATTATTCCAGGTGAAATAACATTCTTCAGATTGCAAAGTAATGCCGATGCAGAATTAACAGCTTACGTAGCAGAGGGAGAAGTGTTACCTGTAGCAACTCGCTCATTTGGAGCAATTGGAATTTTTGCAATTCCTGAAATGGGAAGATTCTATCGCCATGTATTAATTGAGAATAGATATCCACATCATGGAGCAGTAGCATTTGGACATTATGGAAAAGCTATATATAACTTATTTAGATATTTAGGTGTTAAAGAAGTAGGATTTAATAAACCAAAAGGAATGTTATATAAAACTGAAAACCCATTTCAATAATAAGGAAAACAGTATTTCAAATAAAGGCTGTATGCTTGATTAATTTCAGGTATACAGGCTTTTTCTTATAAAGTTCTAATTTACAAAAATAGGTTTAAATGGTAGAATAACAATAATTGTAAGGGGGGATGTTATGAAAAATGATAGAAATATACTTGATAGTAAGTTATATATTATAACAAATAATATAACTAATTTTTTTATAACGAATTTATATTTCTTATTAGTTATATCACCATTACTTATTTATATGGTCATTTTTCAGGAGAAAGTTTCTTTAAGAGGAATGTTACTTCTTTCTATCTTATTAGGACCAGCTGTTACGACATTGTTTTCTGTAATGGGAAAGCTTATAAGAAGTGGAGAAATATCGGCAACTAAGGATTTCTTTCATTTTTATAAATTGAATTTTCTTCAAGGGTTACTAATAGGAATAATAGTGAATATTGTAATTGGAATTGCATGTTTTGATATGGGGTATTTTAATTCAAATGGGAATATATATGTGGGATACTTGTTTCTAGCTATAATAATTTTTACTATATTAGTACAGTTTTATATCTATCCAATAATATCAAGATATAATATAAAAATATCTTATGCTTTTAAAATTTCATTGAAGCTATTAGTTAAAAAGTTTTATATAAGTATAAGTTGTCTATCAGCAATTATCATAATATTAGCTATTATAAAATTTACTAAATTATCTTTAGTAGGCTTATTATTTGGAGCAAGTGTTATCAGTTATTTAATAATGAAAATAGAAGATAAGACTATTAGTGAGCTTCAAGAAGAAATAAAAGAAAGGTATAATAGCCAATAATGCTTATAGATTTATATAGTGAGATAGTGTCTATATCAATGAGGTATAGGCACTATTTTTATTTCACTTAGAATATTGTACCAATATCAATTATTTTGACCATGCGATGAAGTGAATATGGTGGTTTTTCTATTGAATCAACAATTTTAAAACCTAGTTTTTCATACAACTTAATTGCTTTTTTATTTTCTTTTTTTACAGTTAGTGAGCACTTATTATAATGATTTAATTTAGCTTGTTCCTCGGCAAAATAAATCAATTTTGAACCTATGCCATAACCACGGCTTTCAGGTAATGTAGCTATAGAGCCAATATGATATTCATCTTCTTTTCCTTCATTTAAAGATAACATGGATAATGTTTCTTTAGGATGTAAAAGTATGTAACGAATTAAGCCCAAGTTACGAAGTTTAAATAGTTTTTTTGTGGTTAGCCAATTAAGTTTATTCATAACAGTAACCGGAAAACAAGTAATCATTCCTACTGTTTTATCATTAAGCTTTGCTTCAAAAGCATATTCATAACTAAATCTATTGGAATCTATTTCCCACAATTTTTTAAAAACTTTTTCAATTAAAGTTGGCTCCTTAGAACCTGCAAGAGGATAAGCCATATATTCTAACGCCATGCAATTAAGTTTGCTTCCAACATTAGATAGTGGATCTCCTTTTGTAATTAAAATATCATCCATAATTTAATCATCCTTTCTTTTAACTAAACCATATAAAATAATATTGTTCATTGATTTGATTCCATTTTCAAAACTTATTTGGTTTTTAGAAAGAAACTCAAAATCCAAAAGTTTTTTCAAAGTTTCTTTTAACATTAACTTGAATACAGTTGTGTTAATTTCTTCGAACTCATTATCTTTTATACCTTTCTCAATTAATTTTAAAATTGGGTCCCATAAAATATTTATATTATTATTCACTTTTTCACATAAGTCAGGATAATATCGTTGAAAATCATCAATGTGACGAATTATAGCACTAAGATTATATGCATAAGGAATGTTTTCAAAATATAGTTTGATTTTTTGTTGAAGTGTAAGAGTACTATCTTCAAGGATTTCAGCATCTAAAGCCATAATTTCATTAAAAACAAAGTCTATAGTTTTTTCTATAATTTCATCTTTGGAGGCAAAATATGAATAAATTGTACGCTTACTTGTGCCTAATTCCTTTGCCAAATCTTCGGTTGTAAATTTAACACCTTTATTTCCTAAAAGTTTTAAAGTTTTTTTATATATTTTCTTTTCCATATATTAAACATCCTCCCTTTGCAGCACCGGCGGTACTGCAAGAGTATTTATAGTACCACTATACTTATTAAAGTCTTTTTTGTCAATAAATAGTTTGAAGTTATTTAATAATGAATATATAAGAAAGGTATAATTTCGCTAAATGATATTTTTGCAAAATACAAAAAGCCAATAATCTTTAGTAAATCATTGGCTTTTTATAAATTATTAAAATCAAATTTTTTTAATTTAATTTGCTAATTAGAAGTGAATCTAAACATTTGGCTATCTCTTCCAGTAAAGTAATATTGTACAATTGGTATAGTGCTATCCATACTCTCTCCTAAAACAGTTAAATACTTTCCACTATGTTTAGCTTGAATATAATAATATTCATTATTCCCAGGAACGGAAATAAGCTTGAATTTTTGACAATCTTTTTCAGTAGGTGTTTCAAGTGATTGCATTTGTACAATTGGTGTAAGATTATTTGTACTTGTAATAGTTAAATATTTTCCACTATGTTTAGCTTGAATGTAATAATATCCAAACTCCTCATTTGCAGGAATTATTTCGAACTTCTGATTGTCATTACCATTAGGATCAAATTGTATAACTGATACATAATTATCTGTAGATGCGTGCATAACATCAAAAACTTTCCCGCTATGTTTAGATTGAATACAGTAAGCATTTGTACTTTGTATTTGCTCAGTTGCAAATGCTTGTGTACTAACCCCACCAAAAATAAAACTTGTTAATAAAATAAAACTTGTTAATAATTTTTTCATAAAAACTTCCTTCTCTCATTTCATTATATTTACATATTATCAAATTTTATGTTTAAATGTAAGTTGTTTTTATGAAAATAACTGATTTTGTGTGGAGATACAAAAAATCTTATTTTTTTTCATTAGAACTGTCCATAAAAATGATTTCCCAAATATATTTTCATTAGTAGTTTCTATCATTTCTCTAAATTCGATTATTTGGAAATATGGTTCTAAGACTTCTTTGAGTTTATGTTCAGAAAAGCCCATTCCGCCATGCATTGAGCAATCCTTATAAACATCATAGTCTGATATATTTGAACCACCTTTTAGGTTAAAACATACCATTGCAAAGTATCCATCAGGCTTTAAATATTTTGATATTATTTTTAGATATTCAGGTCTTCTATGAGGCTTTATATGATGAAGACAGCCGCTATCATAAATAAAGTCGTAACTTTCTTGGGTATCTTTAAAATTAAATATGGACTGACATAAAAAGTTAACGTTTGAAGAATCTTCTTTTTGTATTTGTTTTCCCCATTCAATAGAAGTTTTTGAAAAATCTATACCGGTAGTTTGAAATCCGTTTTTATAAAGATAAAAAGAGTTTCTGCCATATCCACAACCTATATCAAGAGCCTTTCCTTTTTTCAATAAGTCTTTGTCCATATAGCTAACAAGATTTTCATCAGGAATATTTTTAAAAAATGGGATAGGCTTCTCTCTATCAGAATAGAATTTATTCCACCATTCATTATCCTTTTCTTCTAATAAGTTGTCTAACATAACAAATACATCGTTATCGTTTTTTATAATTTCAGAATTAAGTTTATCTTTCATAAATAGTCTCCTTAGTAGTTAATTGACTGTATACATAATTATAACATTTAGCCTAAATGAAGGAACTCTAATTTTTACATGAAAACATATACATTTTTGAGGGTAGTTGCAATTTAGAATGAATAATAAAATTAATATATCAAGGAAATAAGGGGGGACATAAATGCAAGTTCCAGTAGTAGGTACAGAAAAAGTTAAAAGCAAGAAAGAGAAAAAAGTGAAAATATCATGGGACTTAATGAAAAGACAAAGAGTCCTAATATTTATGTCATTGCCTTTTGTCATCTGGGTAATAATATTCAAATATTTACCGTTAATAGGTTGGACAATGGCATTTCAAGATTATAAACCAGGAAAAGGGTTTTTGGATCAAACTTGGGTAGGGCTAAAACATTTTAAAGAATTATTTAGTGAACCTCAATTTTATCAATCCTTACAAAACACATTGGCAATGAGTATATTAGGATTAGTATTTGGTACAGCAGCTTCTATAATTTTTGCTTTGTTTCTTAATGAACTAAGAAGTGTTAGATTCAAAAGAGTTGTACAAACAGTATCATATTTACCACACTTCATATCATGGGTTGTAGCAGCAAGTATTATCACAAGTATGCTTGCACCAAGTGGAGTAGTAAATGAACTGCTTATGAATTTGCATATAATTAGTACTCCAATATCATTTATGTCAAATCCCAATATGTTTTGGGGAATAGTTACTGGATCAGATATATGGAAGGAAGTAGGATGGAATGCAATAATATATCTTGCAGCTATGACAGCTATAGATCCAGAGTTATATGATGCAGCAAAAGTCGATGGTGCAGGGAGATTTAGACAGATAATTAATATAACTCTTCCATCAATAAAACCAACGATAATAGTTTTACTGATTTTGAGTATAGGGAACTTAATAAATATAGGATTTGAAAAGCAAATGCTACTTGGTAACCCGATAGTTGCAGATAAATCTTTAGTACTAGATAAATATGCATTGGATTATGGTATTGGGATGTTTAGATATTCCTTTGGTACTGCAATAGGTATATTCAAGTCAGTAGTTAGTATTATATTAATATTTGGTGCAAATAAAATAGCTAAAAAAGCTGGGGAAGGAAGCCTTATATAATTAAAGTTAATAAGGGTTAGGAGGAAATTTTATGAGGAGAAAAAAGATTAAGGCTTTTGATGTGATTTTAATAGTAATAATGGTAGGGATTGCAATAATAACAATATATCCATTTCTAAATGTTTTAGCTATTTCATTAAATGATGCGAGTGATACTGTAAAGGGTGGAATTCATGTGCTTCCAAGAGCATTAACTTTGGAAAATTACAAAGAGATATTTAAAAATAGTGATAATTTGGGAAGAGGATTGTTCATATCAGTAGCAAGAACAGTAGTGGGAACTGCTACAGGGGTAATAGCAAGTGCTATGGTAGCTTACACCATTAGTAGAAGAGAATTTATATTTAATAAAGCAATCACAATATTATTTGTTTTAACTATGTATGTTGGTGGTGGATTAATTCCAGAATATATGCTTATTAGAAATCTTGGATTAGTAGGACACTTTTCGGTGTATATTTTGCCGGGATTGATTAGTGCATTTAATGTAATTGTAATACGGTCGTTTATTGATGGGTTACCACCAGCTTTAAATGAATCTGCTATGATAGATGGCGCCAATGATTTTACAATATTCTTTAAGATTATATTGCCATTATGTTTACCGGTTATAGCTACAATAGCACTGTTCATTGCAGTTTATCAATGGAATAGTTGGTTTGATACTTATCTTTATGCTAAAACAAATGATTCATTAACAACACTTCAATATGAACTTATGAAAGTTATGGGTAATGCAACTGGTAATGCAAAGGTTGATGGTAGTAATGTATTAATGCAAGCAGCGTCTACAAATCCAGAATCTATAAAAATGGCAATTACTATGGTTGCAACAGTACCTATATTGTTAGTTTATCCGTTTGTGCAAAAGTATTTTGTAACTGGAATGACTTTAGGTGCTGTAAAGAGCTAATAAGAGTAAATTGCTAAATGAATATTTAGCATTTAGATATATCAATTAAGGGGGAAAGATTAATGAAAAAATGCAAAATTTTATCAATAATACTTTCATTGGCTTTACTTAGTACAAGTATGGTTGGATGTGGAAGTTCAAAGGACAAGAATTCAGTGTCAACTAGTGGTGAAATGGATAAGTCACCTATAACATTAAATATGTTTACCGCAGATTCTTCAGTAGATATTAATTTTGATGATGATGTTGCTAAGAAGATAACAGAACTTACAGGAGTGACATTAAAGATTAGCCATCCAGTAGCAGGTGATACTCAAGCAATTCCACTAATGATTGCAAGTGGTGATTATCCAGATTTAATATATGGTAAAGATGATACTGGTAAGTTAATAGATGCAGGAGCTCTTGTTAAGCTTGATGATTATATAGAAAAGAGTGGAAAGAATTTAAAAGCTTTATATGGAGATCAAATAAAAAGATTAAAATATACAGCTGATGATCCATCAATATATACAATTGGAACATATTCGGCAACTGGTATGAATGATGCAATAATAAATCCAAATGGAAATTTACAGATTCAAAATGCTGTATTAAAGGAATTGGGATATCCTAAAATTAAAACTTTAGATGATTATGAAAAAGCATTAAAGGACTATATAGCAAAATATCCAGAAATTAATGGTAAGAAGACTGTGGGTATGACATTAATGTCAAGCGACTGGAGATGGGCTATTACCTGTGGTAATATAGGGGCAACTGTAGCAGGGATTCCTGATGATGGTTCATTTAAGGTTGATGATGAGACAGGAGAAGCAATATATAAATTTCAAGTACCAGAGGTTAAAACCTATTTTAAATGGTTAAATCATATAAATGCAGAAGGATTATTAGATCCAGAATCATTTACTCAAAAAGAAGATGCATATAAAGCTAAATTAACTCAAGGTAATGTTTTAGGAATTTCAGATGCTAGATGGGATTATGATCAAGCTACTAAGACTTTACAATCATCAGGTAAAGATGAAAGAACATTTGCACCTCTTTCTGTTACTTTAGGAGAAAAATATAAAGATCCTACAACAAAGAACTTTGGATTCAGCGGAGCTAGAGGAGTTGGCATTTCATCATCTTGCAAGGATAAAGAAAGAGCATTTAAATTCTTAGATTGGTTAGCATCAGATGAAGCACAAGTTTTGTTAAATTGGGGTGTTGAAGGAACACATTATACAGTAGAAAATGGTAAAAGGGTATTTAAACCAGAGATTCAACAACAAAGAAATACTGATAAAGATTTTGCTATGAAAACCGGTGTAGGTAAGTATGCTTATCCATTTCCACAAAGAGGAGATGGTGCTGTTGATTCAAATGGCGACACTTATACACCTAGATCAGTAGATGACTATATTAAGAATTATAATTCTGCTGAGAAAGAGACATTGAAAGCTTATGGAGCAAAATCATGGACCGATATATTCCCAACTCCTGAAGATTTAGGAGAATCTAAACACGGACAAGCATGGCAATATACAATTCCTAGTGATAGTGACTTAGCTATTATTCAAAAGAAAGCTGATGATTATGTTCAAAAAGCAATAACTCAAGCGATTCTTGGAAAAGAATCTGATTTTGATGCAGCTTGGGATAAGATACAATCAGATCTTAAAGCTATGAATATAGAGAAAGCAAATCAAGCTATGACTGATATGGTTAAAGAAAAACTAAAACTTTGGAATAATTAATCATGAAAGAAGTCACCTCAAAATATAATAGTCTATTTTGAGGTGATTTTATTATAAGGGAGGTACAGTATGAAATTTAGTAATGGTTGTTGGTTAAATAAAGAAGGAATTGAGACATTTAGCCCACAGGAAGTTTATAGTACAAATATTAAAGATGACGAAATAACAGTTTATGCACCTTGTAACAAAATAAATCATAGAGGGGATACCCTTCAAGGTCCAGTTATAACATATAAAATTTCATCACCAATGGAAGATGTAATAAGGGTTAGAGCTTATCACTACATGGGGCAACAAGCTAAAACTCCAAGCTTTGAAATTTATGAGGATGCTAACAAGAAAGTTAAGATTGAAGATGAGGATAGTAAAGTTTTATTTGAGTCAGGGAATCTAAGGATGGAAATAGAAAAGGATTCATGGGTTATGAATTTCTATGAAGGAGAAAGAAAATTAACTTCAAGTCTATATAGAGGAATGGCTTATGTAAAAACTGATAAAAAAGAAGTTTTTATGAGAGAACAATTACAATTATCGGTAGGAGAATTAGTTTATGGTTTAGGTGAAAGATTTACTCCTTTTGTAAAGAATGGACAGACAATTGATATATGGAATAAAGATGGTGGAACAAGTACTGAACAATCATATAAGAATATTCCTTTCTATATAACCAATAAAGGATATGGAGTATTTGTAAATCATCCAGAAGAAGTATCTTTTGAGGTTGCATCTGAAAAGGTAACTAAAGTCCAATTTAGTGTAGCAGGGGAGTGTATAGATTATTTCATTATTGCTGGAGGATCAATGAAAAAAGTCATTAAAAATTATACAAGTTTAACAGGAAAACCAGCTCTTCCACCTACATGGTCCTTTGGTCTTTGGTTAACAACATCTTTTACTACAAACTATGATGAAAAAACTGTTACAGAATTTGTAGATGGTATGGCTGAAAGAGATTTGCCGTTAAGAGTTTTTCATTTTGATTGTTTCTGGATGAAGGATTTCAATTGGTGCAATTTTGAGTGGGACAATAGAGTATTTCCGGATCCTAAAGGTATGCTTAAGAGATTAAAAGAAAAGGGATTAAAAATATGTGTCTGGATAAATCCATATATAGCACAAGAGTCAAAACTTTTTGATGAAGGTATGAATAATGGTTATTTACTAAAAAGACAAAATGGAGATGTGTGGCAATGGGATATGTGGCAACCTGCTATGGGAATAGTTGACTTCACAAATCCTGATGCGTGCAGATGGTATTCAAGTAAGCTTAAAGAACTAATGGATATGGGAGTGGATTGCTTTAAGACTGACTTTGGTGAACGTATACCAACTGATGTGGTTTATTTTGATGGATCAGATCCATACAAGATGCACAATTATTACACTCAGATTTATAATAGAGTAGTTTTTGATACCATAAAGGAAGTTTCAGGAGAAAAGGAAGCGGTATTATTTGCAAGATCAGCTACAACAGGTGGGCAACAGTTCCCAGTACATTGGGGAGGAGATTGTGAATCTAATTACGAATCTATGGCAGAAAGCTTAAGGGGTGGATTATCTTTATGCATGTCTGGATTTGGGTTTTGGAGCCATGATATAGGAGGATTTGAAAGTACATCAACAGCTGATGTATATAAGAGATGGGTCGCATTTGGACTTCTATCATCTCATAGTAGATTACATGGAAGTACGTCTTATAGAGTCCCTTGGCTTTATGATGAGGAAGCAGTTGATGTAGTTAGATTCTTTACAAAATTAAAATGTAGTTTAATGCCTTATTTATATAAAGCTTCAGTATTTACTCATAAAACAGGTATTTCAGTTATGAGATCTATGATATTAGAATTCCAAGATGATTTGGCTTGCACTTATTTAGATAGGCAATACATGCTTGGAGATTCTATCTTAGTAGCACCTATTTTTAATGGGTTGGGAGAAGCAAAATACTATTTACCTGACGGCAAATGGACAAACTTTATTACTGGTAAGAAGTATGAAGGTGGAAGATGGATTAGAGAAATTCATGATTTTTTAAGTATACCTATGATGGTGAAAGAAAATAGTTTAATTGCAATTGGAAATGAAAATAGAAAACCAGATTATGACTATAGAGAAGATGTATCTATATTAGCATATGAATTAAGAGATGGGGTAGAAGCATCTACTAAAGTATTAGATATGGATGGTAATGAAGTGCTTAATGTGAAAGTGTTAAAGAATGAATATAAGATAACTGTAGAGGCAGTAGGTGTAGATAAACCATTTAGTATCATATTTAAAAATGTAAACAATATAAAGAATGTAAAAGGTGGTACCCTTACAAAAGAAGGAAATGATACAAAGGTAGTGCTTTCAGGTAACTGTAAAGCTATATGTGAGTTAAGTTAATAAAGTAGGAAAGGTGTACCTTCCTATTTAACTGTAAATGAAGGCTTGGAGGTAAGAATCATGAATGAAGAGAAGATTGAAGAATTAATATCGAAACTTACTTTGGAAGAAAAGGTTGGAATGTGCCATGGAAGAGGACTATTTAGAACTGAAGGAGTAGAAAGATTAGGAATACCTCCGTTGAAAATGTCAGATGGGCCAATGGGGGTTAGACACGAATTTCCAGATGATAGTTGGGTCCCAATTGGTAATACGGATGACTACGTGACATATCTTCCTTGTAATACTGCATTGGCAGCTACATGGAATACAGATTTGGCATATGAGGCAGGAACAGTACTTGGAAGAGAGGCTAGAGGTAGGGGGAAAGATATTATTTTAGGTCCTGGAATTAATATTGTTAGAAGCCCTCTATGTGGTAGAAATTTTGAGTATATGTCAGAGGATCCTTACTTAATAAGTAAGATGGTTGTTCCTTTTGTTAAGGGAGTTCAAGAAAAAAATGATGTAGCTGTTTGTGTAAAACATTTTGCTGTTAATAATCAAGAGACAGAGAGATTGAATGTTGAGGTTGAAGTAGATGAAAGAACATTAAGAGAAATATACTTGCCAGCTTTTGAGGCAGCTGTGAAGGAAGGAAATGCATATTCCATAATGACAGCTTATAATAAGTTGTTTGGATATCATTGTTCTCATAATAAATACTTGTTAAAGGATATATTAGAGGATGAATGGGGATTTGATGGAGTTGTTATATCTGATTGGGGAGCAGTTCATAATACTGTAGAAGCTGCTGAAGGTGGCTTAGATATTGAGATGAGTGTTACCTATGATTTTGACGAATATTTTTTTGCAAATCCATTAATTAAGGCTGTAAAAGAAGGAAAGATAAAAGAAGAAGTAGTAGATGAAAAAGTTAGAAGAATTTTAAGGTTAATGTATAAGATAAATGCTTTTTCGGATAATAGAAAAAGAGGAAGTTATAACGATTTTGAAAGTAGAGAAAAAGTTCTTAATGTTGCTAGAGAGTCAATTGTTTTACTAAAAAATGAAGGAAATACCCTTCCTTTTAAGGACAGTGATATAAAAAGATTAGCTGTAATAGGCCAGAATGCTAATATATCACATTCAAATGGAGGCGGAAGTGCTGAGATAAAAGCACTGTATGAGATGACTCCTTTACTTGGCATTAAGATGAGGCTAGGTGGACAAACTGATGTAAGTTATGCAAAAGGATATAGTTCAGATAAATCTAAAAAGGAAGAGTTAATAGAGGAGGCAGTCAGATTAGCACAAAACTCTGATGCTGTGGTAATAGTTGGAGGATTAAAACATACTGGAGAGGAATTGGAGCTTAAAGATAATGCTCTTACAATTTCAAAAGATGAAAAAATAGAACGCTATGTAGATAGTGAAGGATATGATAAAACGGACTTAGATCTTCCATATAATCAAGATGAACTTATCAAAAGAGTTTTAGAGGTGAATAAAAACACTGTTGTAGTAATTCTTAGTGGATCACCAACTAAAATGACAGAGTGGATAGAAGATACGCCTTCAGTAGTTCAAACTTGGTATAACGGAATGGAGGGTGGAAGAGCTTTGGCAGAGGTATTATTTGGAGATGTTAACCCTTCAGGGAAATTGCCAGTTACATTTTCTAAAAGACTAGAGGATTGTCCAGCTCATAGTATAGGTGAATTCCCTGGTAAAGAAACAGTTAAATATTCAGAAGGTATTTTTGTAGGATATAGATATTTCTCAACTTACAATATAGAACCATTATTTTGTTTTGGACATGGACTTTCATATTCTATCTTTAAATATGAGAATTTAAAGGTAGATAATAATGAGAAAATGGAAGATATAGTAGTTAAGTTCAATGTTACTAATACATCTAAGTTAGCTGGAAAAGAAGTTTCTCAGGTTTATATAGGCGATGAGGAATCGTCATTGCCAAGACCTTCAGTTGAATTAAAAGGATTTAAAAAAGTTTGTTTAAATCCAGGTGAAACTAAGGAGGTTGAAGTTAAAATAAGTAGGAAATCTTTAGCTTTCTATAGTAAACAAGAAAGAAAATGGATAGTTGAAGAAGGTAAGTTTAAAGTGTTTGTTGGAAGTTCTGTACAGGATATAAGATTAAAAGGTGAGTTTAACGTCAATTCAGAGTGCAGGTTTTAGGTTAGGAGAATTTTTATATGGGAGATAATAATTTAAGGTTATGGTATAAGAAACCAGCAAAAGAATGGATAGAAGCTCTTCCGATTGGTAATGGAAGACTTGGAGCGATGGTGTTTGGAGATGTTTTTAAAGAAAGAATTCAACTAAATGAGGATACTTTATGGATAGGAGTTCCAACAGAAGAAAAGGGTTCATCTTTAAGCGATTTAGAAGAGGTAAGAAAATTAGTGTTTTCAGGAAAATATGTAGAGGGACAAACACTCATTAATGAAAAATTATTGGGGCCATGGAATGAATCGTATGCACCTATGGGGAATATATATTTAGATTTTGGTGATGAAGAAGAATGTATAGAATATATGAGAGAACTAGATTTAAAAACTGGTGTTGTAAGAGTTAGATATAAGTTAAAAGATACAGAATTTAATAGAGAGATATTCATTTCTAAGATAGATAATGCAATAGTAATTAAATTAGATTCAATTGAGAAAGGAAAACTAAATTTTAGCGTTTCATTAGATAGTTTATTGAGATTTAATGTGATGAGTGATAATGATTTTTCTATAAAACTTAAGGGGAAAGCACCGATACATGCATTGCCGTCTTATGAGAATGAAGATAATCCTATTGTTTATGATGAAGAAAACAAAAAGGGTATGAACTTTCAAGTTATGGTATATGGGGAAGCTAATGGAGGAGAGATATGGTCTAAAGATGGAGTGTTAAATGTACGAGATGCTGATAGCGCTATATTAAAAATAGTAGCTCATACAAGTTTCAATGGCTATAAAAATGAATCAGGAACTAATGGAAAAGATGTAGATAAGTTAATAGGTAGTGCCTTAGAAAGTATAAAATATAAATCTTATGAAGAGATGTATTTACATCATTTAAATGAATATAAGAAACTATTTAATAGAGTGGAATTTACCTTAGGGGAAAAGGAAATAAAAGAAATTCCAACAGATGAAAGACTGCAAAAAGTTATTAATGGAGAGGAAGATTTATCATTAATATCATTATACTTTCAATATGGAAGATATCTTTTAATAGCAAGTTCTAGAAAAGGAAGTCAGCCTGCAAACCTTCAAGGCATTTGGAATGAAGATTTAAGACCAGCATGGAGTAGTAATTATACCACAAATATAAATGTAGAAATGAACTATTGGCCAGCAGAAGTATGTAATTTATCAGAATGTCATGAACCATTATTTAAAATGATAAAGGAAATATCAGAAAATGGAAAAGCAACTGCTGAAAAGAGATATGGATGTAGAGGATGGGCGGTAAATCATAATGTAGACTTATGGAGGCAAACATCTCCAGCAGGAGGAAGTGCAGAATGGGCATATTGGCCTATGGCAGGAGTTTGGCTTTGTAGTCATCTTTGGGAGCATTACGAATTTACGCAGGATAAAAAATTTCTAGAAGAAGTATATCCTGTAATGAAAGATGCTGCAATTTTTCTATTGGATTGGTTGATAACTGATAAAGAGGGATATTTAGTAACTTGTCCATCCATATCTCCGGAGAATAATTTTTTGACTAAAGAAGGAGAAAAATGTTCTACAAGCATAGCATCAACTATGGATATGGCTCTTTCGAGAAACTTATTTACTAATTGTATAAAGGCATCAACTATTTTAGATAAAGATGATAGTTTCAGAAAAGAATTGGAAGAAGCTAAAGAAAAATTATATCCATATAAAATAGGAAAGCACGGACAATTACAAGAATGGTTTAAGGATTTTGAAGAATTTGAAATAGGGCATAGACATTTATCACATTTATTTGGGGTATATCCAGGAAATGAAATAACTGAAGAGAATTCAAAGGAAATATGTGAAGCTGCGAGAGTTTCTCTAGAAAGGCGGCTAAAACATGGGGGAGGGCATACAGGTTGGAGTGCTGCTTGGATTGTAAGTTTATTTGCAAGGCTTAAGGATTCTGAATCAGCATACCAATATGTATTAGTATTATTAAGAAAACTGACCTTTTCAAATTTATTTAATGTTTGCCCACCTTTTCAGATTGATGGAAACTTTGGTGGTACAGCGGCTATAGCAGAGATGTTATTGCAAAGCCATGAAGGATATATTGAGTTGCTTCCAGCTTTACCTAAGGCTTGGAGAAGAGGGTCGGTAAAAGGTCTTAAAGCTAGAGGTGGATTTGAAGTTGATATTGAGTGGGAGTATGGAGAATTAGTTAGGGCTAAAGTAAAATCTAGTGTAGATGGATTTTGTAAGATTAAGAGTACTAAGGATTTTAGGATAGAAGATGTACAAGAGAGAAGAGATCAGGGTAATTTAATAATTTTTTCTGTAGAAAAAGATAAAAGTTACAGTATCAAATGAATTAATTATAAAATTGAAAGTATTCAATAGAATAAGAATTAGTTTAAAAGGAGTAACACTCCTGATTAATGTTTAATCAGGAGTGTTACTCCTTGTCCATATGAGCTTTCATCTAATTAACATTACAAAAGTGTATCAACCATTTTGAAAAATGTATTATTAGAAAATTTAGAAGTCGATTATATATTATAAAAGAGAATGAAGCAGATTTGTTTTACACAAGTTTTGCTACATTTTCTAAATAGAGGGGACGCCTTAATCATTATTAGCTAATTTTCTTAAAATAGCTAAATCCATTCCTTTTAAAGTAATCTTGCTAAAAACTTTTTCTTTAGTTAAAAGATTTACATATGAATAATCTTTTAGATTTAAATTAACAGAATCTTTGTTGTGGTTTAGTATAAAAAAAATTTCTTTATCATTCTTACGTCTTTTAGTTATTTCAACGCCTTCATTATGTTCAAAGTCTAAGGATAAGGAATAATTAGAATCCAAGAATCCTACTAAATCATCTACAAACTTAGAATCAGGATCAGAGCCTATATAATAGGCATCTCCTTCACCGTAGGAATTAATAGTAAAGACAGGTCTGCCTTTGTAAAAATCTGAGCCATATAAGGCTAAGGGAATAGCACCTTCCAAGTTAATAATATCAAATAACATATTACACTTATATTCTAAATCAAAGCCATTTAAAGTACTATTCATCTGTAGGATGTTATTTATTTCAAGTGGTAAAGCATCTAACTCTTCAACCCATATTCCAAGAAGATCTCTAAGTTCAGATGGATATCCACCAAGTTTTACATGATCATTTTCATCAACATAACCACTAAAGAAAGTGGTTATAAAAGTTCCTCCTTTAGAAACAAAGTTCTTTATATTGTTAGAAACATTATTTTTTAACATATAAAGAATAGGGGCGACGACTATAGAATATTTAGATAAATCAGCTGTAGGTTTAACAAAATCAACTGATATATTTTTCTTATAAAAGGCGTTATAATATTTTTCTATTTGTGGTATATACTTAAGCTTAACTGAAGGACCACTAGAAAATTCTATTGCCCACCAATTATCCCAGTCAAAGATAATAGCAACTTTTGAATCAATTTTAGAATCTAATATTTCATCTCCTAAAGAATGAAGTTCTTCGCCTAGTCTTTTGCATTCTTTAAATACTCTAGTGTTTTCGCTTCCTGAATGAGAAATAACGGCACCGTGATACTTTTCACATGCGCCAATAGATTGTCTCATTTGGAAGAACATTATACTGTCAGCACCATGAGCAAGAGTTTGGTAGCTTTGTAACCTCAATTCGCCAGGTCGTTTAACAGAATTGTAAGGTTGCCAGTTAGCTTGATTTGGTGTTTGTTCCATAAGCATAAAAGGCTCACCATTTTTTAATCCTCTCATTAAATCATGACTCATAGCAATAGTAGCAGGATCAGCACCATATGAAGGATAATTGTCCCAGGATACTATATCCATATGTTCTGCCCATTTAAAGTAATCTAATGGTTTAAATGTTCCCATTAGGTTAGTTGTTATTTTTATATTTGGAGTTATTTCTTTAATAGCTCTATATTCACCTAAATAGCAATCTAATATGGAATCAGACATAAATCTATTATAGTCTAAAGCCATGCCTTGAAATGTGGTAGAGGTCTTATCTTCACCATGCCACATTTCATTTAATTCAGAAGGGGAAAATATTTCATCCCAGTTATACAGAGTATGTCCCCAAAAATTCATATTCCAGGCTTTGTTTAATTTATCTAAAGTTTTATATTTTTTCTTTAACCATTCTCTAAATTCTTTTTCACAATTGTCACAATAGCAATAGTTATCATATTCATTTCCAATATGCCAAAGAATTAGATTATCATAATTTTTATATCTTTCTACTAATTTTCTTGTAAGGGTTACTGAAAATTTGCGATATACTTTGCTGTTAGGGCAGAACTTAACTCTACCTCCATGTTTACGTTTATGACCGTCGAAATCAACAGGTAAGACCTCTGGATATCTACGAGACATCCAAGCTGGTTGAGCTGCTGTGGAGGTAGCAAGGCATACATATATATCATTATCTTTTAATAGATTCAAAATGTTATCAAGCCATTCAAAATTGTATGTTTCTTCATCAGGTTGTAGAAGTGCCCAACTAAATACAGGAAGAGTTACTACATTTATGTTTGCTAGCTTTAATAGGCGAATATCTTCTTCAATAACGTCTTTTGGCCATTGATCAGGATTGTAATCGCCACCATAAAGAATAAATGGTAATTTAGAATTTATCAAAATAATTCCTCCTTAAAATATTATTATAATTAACTTTACTATAAGTGAATATATAAAAATATAGTATAAATTTCAGTATAATTGCTTATAAAATTAGTGAGATAAAAATATAATATTCTGTAAAGCTAAAAAATAAGGCATCTCCAACGTACCACTATATATTTGCAATTGATACATATCATGGATATAATGAAAATGTAGTAAATGTTTACTATGAATTACTTATTTATAAAAAAGGTACATATTATGAAGAATGGGATAAGAACGATGGTTAACAATATTAAGATAAGAAATAAATTAATATTGACATATCTAATAGTTGCTATTGCTACTGTATCAGTGGTTGGTATTTATTCAACTAGAAAAATGACAGATATAGTTATAGATAGAGCTATCAACGAGGCAAGAACTAATGCAGATACAATGCAACATAGATTAGAAGAAATATTGAAGCTAACTACAAGAGTTTCAGATATGATTTATTCTGACGAGGAATTAAATTCTATTATTACTGGAAGATATAATGATAATGCCGAAGTGGTTAAAAAATATAACAATTATACTACCCTTAAAAACTATTTGAAGTATTATAAAGAGATATCTAATATCACCCTTTACGTAGAAAATGAAACTTTACTTGGTAGTGATAATATATTAAAAGTTACAGATGAAATTAAAGAAAAAGATTGGTATAAAAATGCTATAAAAGATAAAGGGAAAATATCATGGAATTACATACAAGATGAACTTTCAAAAAGTTATTATTTGTCGCTTGTAAGAGAGGTAAGAAATGAAAGTGGAATAAAAACTGGAGTGTTAGTAATAAATATTAATTCTCAAGAGTTAAATAAAATAATTAATTTGGATTCTGAAAGCAACTTCATTGAATTGGATAATCAAACTATTCTATTAAGCCAAAACTATAGAATTGGTAAAGAGTCATTCAATATAGTTGAGGAAAAAAATGTGGAAAACGAGAATAGGCTTATTTTAAAAGGAAAGTTTAATGATAAAGAAAGTTATATAATTTGGAATTCATTTGGTATAGAGAAAACTTTAAAAAATAGATTTGGAGTATTTATAGTTCTCCCTCTTAGCAAAATAACAGAGCAGGCCAATAAGGTTATTTTGAATATTATAGAAGTTGTAATTATAGCAATTATTTTATCTTTAGTGATAATTATGTTTTTTTCTAGGAATATAGCAAGTAGGATAAATTTATTAAGAAATGAGATGCATAGAGTTGTAAATGGTGATTTTAATGTAGAAAAGAGAATTGAAGGTAATGATGAAATTGGACAACTTTACTTGGACTTGAATATTATGATTGAAAGCATAAAAAAACTTATTTCTGAAGTTTATACAGAAAAAATACAAAAAGAGAAACTAAAAGCATATCAGAGAGAAGTAGAATTTAAAATGCTTTCAAGTCAGATAAATCCACATTTTTTATATAATACATTAGAAACTATTAGAATGAAAGCTTATTGCAATGGAGATAAAGAAATTGCTAATATAGTAAAAAAACTTGGGAAGATAATGAGAAGAAATTTAGAAGTAAGTGGGAAAAAGGTAGTATTAGAATCGGAGTTAAAGTTAATTGGAGATTATCTAGAAATACAGTCTATGAGATTTGAAGGGATGTTCAAATACTACTTGAATGTTGATGAAAATTTAAACTTGGGAAATTACGAAATATTACCATTATTGCTACAACCAATTGTAGAAAATGCCTTTGTACATGGGTTTGAAGGTAAAAAAGGAAAGGGGGAGATTTCGCTAAAAATATTTATAGAAGGCAAGTACTTAATGATAGAAGTAGATGATAATGGATTAGGTATAGAAGAAGAAAAGTTATTAGATATAAGAAAAGGGTTTGAAAAGAAGGATAATAATAAAAAAAGTATAGGAATGAATAATGTTAATCAGAGAATAAAATTACATTATGGAGACGAATATGGATTAAAAATAGACAGTGAATTGGGTAGAGGTACAAAAGTAATATTATGCTTACCAGTATGAAAGGGATGGAGGTATAAAAATGTTTAATGTTTTAATTGTAGACGATGAGCCAAATGTAAGATTGGGGTTAAGGGAAATAGTACCGTGGGAAGAAAATGGATTTAAGGTGTGTGGGGAAGGAATAGATGCTGAAGATGGATTTCAAAAGATAATAAGCTTAAATCCAGATATAGTCTTGATAGATGTAAAGATGCCAGGAAGGTTTGGAACAGAGGTAATTAGGGATGCAAGAAAAGAAGGATTTAGGGGAAAGTTTATAATAGTAAGTGGATATTCAAATTTTGAATATGCAAAAGATGCTATTAAATATGGAGTGAAATCATATATTTTAAAACCAATTGATGAAGATGAATTATTAGAAATATTATTGCAATTAGCAGAAGAAATTAAACTTGAAAAAAAGTTTGAGGAT
>NZ_SULK01000022.1:29472-73995 GCF_007115085.1 Clostridium sp. HBUAS56017
AATAAACCGTTATTAAAAGAAATCGATTTAAAAAAAATAATTTTTGATGGTAATACAGATATTGATGAGAGATACTTTGATTATGATAATTTCCAATTTGCCTTACTTTCTATGAATATAGATGATTCTAATAGTGAAATTCATAGAATTAGCAGAAAAAACATAGTTGAGTATTTAAAATATTATGATGATATAGAAGTAATGGATATAGAAGGGTTTATAGGAATTTTATTTTGCGGTTTTAAGGAAAGAAGAGTAAAAAATACTTTAGGAGAACTGGTAAATAGAATAGATGAGGATGGAAGTAAGGGTGTATTTATAACTGTAGGAAAGCAAGTTAGTTGCATAAAGAAAATAGGACAATCATATAGACAGGCAAAAACTTTAGTTGATAAGAAGTTTTTGTATTTAGAAAATCGAATGATTTGGGATAAGGATACAAAAGAGCATAAATCTAATATTATATTAGATATTAAAAATCATATAAATAAAATTTATAGTTATGTAGAAGTAAGTGATCTAGATAGATTAAGAGAGGCTATGATAGATTTTAGAAAATATGTTGTTGAAAGAGAGTATTCAGAAAAACAAATAAAGATTATTGCTATTGAAATATTTATAGAACTTAAATCAAAATTAATTAAAGATTATAATTTAAGTGAAGGAGATTTCTTGAATAATGAGGAGATTATACAAGAAATATATAGCAGAGTAAGCTTGACCAGTACCATAAATTATTTAGTAGATAAGTTTGAAAATATAGCAAAAGAATTAGCTGTAGAGTCTCCAGAAAATAGCGTGAAAAGAATAATAAATTATATGGAGAAGAATTATTATAAAGATTTAAAGTTAGAAGCATTAGCTCATATTTTCAATTATAATAGCGCTTACTTAGGAAAACTTCTTAAAAATGCAATAGGAGAAAATTTCAATACTCACTTAGATAGGATAAGGATTGAGAAAGCTAAAGCATTACTTGTAAACGATAAGCTAAAGGTATATCAGGTTTGTGAGAAGGTTGGATATAAGAATATAGATTATTTCCATAGTAAATTTAAAAAATATGTTGGGACAAGTCCCCGTAATTATAAAAAAGAAAATGAAAAGATAAATACATTAGTAGAGATAGTTGATATGGCTGTTAGCGATAATTGTTAATAAAGAGTAATAATTTAGAGTAAAGGGTATATTTCATATAGAGATATGTGAGATATACCCTTATGTCTTTAGCGATACAGACCAACATTTGAATATTAAAGATAATACAAATAATTATTAGTTTTGTTAAGTACAGAAAATATTACCGTAAATTTAAGATGAGTTTTTGATAATAAAATTTAGCTGAATTAAAAAATAAAGAAAATTATAGAATCAGATATATGTATTTATATAGAATTATATATTAGACACTATTAAATTTGTAGAATAAAATAGAATTTGAGAAAATATAAATTTTAAATTAATTATTAAAATGCACAAACGAAAGAAGGAATTAAAAAAATGAATAATAGAAAAAAGAGCAGGAAATTTATATTTACTATTTTAACTATAAGTGTTATAGCAATTATATTAATTCCGATGTTATATTCATCTATATATCTAAGCGCTTTTTGGGATACTTATGGAAACATTGGTAATGTACCAGTAGCTTTTGTTAATATGGACAAGTCAGTTTCAAAAGATGGAAAAACCTATAACATAGGCAAGGAAGTAGAAGATAAGCTTGAAGATAATGACAAGGTGAAATGGAATTTTGTAAGTTATGAAGAAGCAAAGAATGGCGTGGAAGGTAAAGATTATTTTGCTATGATAGTTATACCATCAGATTTTTCAAAGAAACTTGCTGATTCCAATGATGGAAAATTTGATAAGCCAGAGGTAATATATGAAGGAAATAAAGGGAAAAACTATGTTTTCTATCAGATATCTGAAAAAGTAGCACAAAGCATTAAATCAGATGTAACTTCTAAAATTCAAGAAGAAACTTCAAAAGCTTTGGTGGACAAACTGTATAATATTAAGACTTCTTTAAATGATGCAGCCGATGGTGCAAATAAACTTCAAGATGGAACACAAATTCTTGCAAATGGAAGTCAAGATTTATCAAATGGGATGTTTAGTGCTTTAGAGGGATCAATATTACTTAAAGATGGATTAAAAGAAGCAACTAATGGTGAAAAAGCTCTTTCAAATGGAACAGATTCATTACTAGGTGGATTAAATCAGCTTAAAGATGGACTTTCTCAAAAAAATAGTGAAATAGGAAAACTTGTAAGTGGAGCAAGTGAGACTGCAAGTGGAGCAAAGAAAGTATCTGATGGAGCCAATTTAGCTTATACAAAAACTTCTGAGGCTAAAACACAACTTTCAGAAAAATCAAATTATGTAGCAGATAAAATTGCAGGTGTTTCAGATGGAGTTAGTAATGTTGATGATTTACTTGCTTCTATAATAGCAGATTATAATGCTAATGGGGGGAAATTAAGTGACAAGGCATCTAAGGAACTCATGGCTGCCAAAAATGTTACAAAGGCAATTAGGGATAAGGATATTAATACAAATATTGTAGAACCTCTTAGAACTTCTGCTGATGGATTGAATCCTTTAATAGATAGCCTTTATAGGTTGCAAGGAGGTGCAGCTTTAGTAGAATCGGGTACAGCAAAAGTTGCATATGGAACCAATAAGCTTGCAAGTGGTATCGATGAAAGTATGAATAAAGCTGTTGAAGGAACAAATAGGCTTATTGGTGGAGCTACAGAACTTAAAAATGGAAGTTCTAAATTATATAATGGATTAAATACAGCTACAGAAAAAACAGGACAGTTATCAAATGGATTATCAAAATTAAATAATGGTGCTGTAGCTTTAAATAATGGATTAGATACAGCTAATGATGGTGCTACTAAGCTTAAAGATGGATTAAATAATGGTTACAATGAGATTAATGATAAGTTAAAGTTTACATCTGATGATATGTCTAAGTTTATATCTGAACCAGTAGCTTTAAATGAAAATACTTTAAATGATGTTAAATATTATGGTGAAGGGTTAGCGCCATATTTTATATCTTTATCTTTATGGCTTGGAGGAATGTTTATAAATCTTCTTCTATCAATTGCTAAGGGATTAAAAATAACAGAAAATAAATATGCAAAGAGTTTTATTGGCAAATATAGTATTGGATTAGCTATAGCAATAGTGCAGGCTTTATTATTAAGTTTTGTTCTTGTGGAAGGATTAAAAATTGATACTGTAAATACAAGTTATTTTTATCTAAATAATATCTTAATATCAGTAGTATTCTTTAGTATGATGTATGGAGTATCTTATGCTATAGGAATTGTTGGAACACCAATTATATTTGTAATATTCCTATTACAGCTTGCTTCTTCAGGTGGGACATTCCCAATAGAAACTGCTCCTAAATTCTTTAGAATTATAGGTGAGTATCTTCCGTTTACATATTCTATTGGAATGTTAAGGATGACAATTGGAGGAATAAATTCTTCAGTATACTTAGAGAACTTTGGTATATTGCTAACTTTTATGGGTGCATTTTTAGTTGTAGGATTTATTATAAGAGCTATAATAAATACACTAAAAAACACTAAGACTATAAATATGTTCAAGAAAAATATTGGGTTTAAGGGTTTAGAAGAAAACATGTAGTTATCAAATCAATAAAAAGTTAAGTTTAAACAAAAAATAAGGTTTTAGTAGGGAGAATAGGTATATTTCACTTACTAAAACCTTTTATATTAATGAATGTTTTTTTAGATTATAAGAGTGTTTAAGAAGTTTAGAATTAATAAGGCATAACCTTCCATTGTATTATAGAAGGATCTAATATATAATTTCCCTAATATACAATGAAGCAATATAAAAGAATTTAAATGTAAAGTAATATTGTGATAGGAGTTAAGGCATGGAATTACTTCAGTTAAAATACTTTCAAGTTGTAGCAAAATTTCAGCATATAACCAAGGCTGCCAAGGAGTTAAATATTTCGCAACCCTCCCTTAGCATTATGATTTCAAGATTAGAAGCTGAACTTGGAACTCCTTTGTTTGATAGAAAGGCAAGGAATATTGAGCTTAATGAAGCAGGGAAAATGTTTTTAAAAAGAGTTAATACAATATTCAGTGAAATTAAAAGCGCAAAATTGGAAATAGAAAAAAAAATTAAACTAGATGAAAATAGTATTTCTTTAGTTACTGGAAATGCAAGGTTTTTATTTGGAATATTAACAGAGTTTTTAACAAGTTATCCTGAGGTTACTATTCATCAATTTTTAGGTAATAGAAATATATCACAGGATAGATTAATGACTGGAGAAGTGGATTTTTCTATGACATCACCACCAATAGATAGTAAAGAAATTGAAACTGTTATTTTAAAAGAAGATGAAATAGTTTTAGTTGTTCCACCAAATCATAGATTTTCAGATAGAAAAAGCATATTACTTTCAGAAGCAAAAGAAGAGAAATTTATATCTATAGCTAGAGCTTATACTTATAGGAGTATTACCGATAACTTATGTAGTCTTGCTGGATTTACTCCAAATATAATCTTTGAAGTTGATGATGTGCTTATATACGAAATGTTGCACCTAGGAAGAGGTGTTGCACTAATTCCTAAGTCCATTTGTGAAATGTATTCTAATAGTCCTCTTGTAGTTATACCAATTGAAAAACCAGTTTGTAATTTTACTATAGGATTATCTTGGCTTAAGAATAAGTATTTAACTAAAGCTGCTGAAAGTTTTAGAGATTTTGTTATAGAATATTATAGAAATAAATAAAGATTATAAAAATAGAATATATAGGATCAAAGTAAAGAAGAGGCTATTTCAAGATAGAAATTAAAATTTCTATCTTGAAATAGTCTTTTATATTTTACTGTTTTGTTTTACTAAAATGATGTAAGGCGTTGGAAATCTCCTTTGTACCTAAATTAATTAATCATCACTTAGCAATAAATGAAGAGATCGATATTTTTAAATTGACTAGTGGGAGAATAAGGTATAAAATTAACTTATTAAAATACATTTAAAAAGTATTTTAAAATGTGTTCGAGGGTTAATAGGAGGGGTATTATGAGGTATTTATTAGGATTAGATATTGGGACATCAGGAACAAAGACAGCATTATTTGATGAATATGGAAATACAATAAGAACAGCAACTTACGAGTATAATTTATTTCAACCACAAGTAGGTTGGGCAGAACAGGATCCAAATGATTGGTGGGAGGCTTCTGTTAAAGGAATTAAGAATGTTATAGAAAAAAGCAAAGTACAGGCATCTGATATTAAAGGAATAGGATTAAGCGGGCAAATGCATGGACTTGTTATGATTGATAAGGATAACAAAGTAATTAGAAATTCTATAATATGGTGTGATCAGAGGACCGAAAAAGAATGTGATTATATGACAGAAGTTATAGGCAAGGAAAGGTTAATTAAAATAACAGGAAATCCAGCTTTGACAGGATTTACTCTTTCAAAATTATTATGGATTAGAAATAATGAACCAGAAAATTATAAGAAGATACATAAAATTCTTCTTCCAAAAGATTATATAAGATTTAAGTTAACCGATATATTTGCGACAGAAGTGTCAGATGCCAGTGGGATGCAGATGTTAGATATAAATACTAGAGATTGGAGTCAAGAGTTGCTTGATGATTTGAGAATAGATAGAAGTATACTTGCAGATGTATATGAATCAGTTATTGTTAGTGGAAAAGTTACGGAAGAAGCAGCTAAGTTAACAGGATTAGCAGTAAATACACCCGTTGTTGGTGGCGCTGGAGATCAAGCGGCAGGAGCAATTGGAAATGGTATAGTAAGTGAGGGAATAATATCAACAACAATAGGTACATCTGGAGTTGTATTTGCGGCTACAAACACACCTAGGTTTGATAAGTTTGGAAGAGTTCATACATTATGTCATGCAGTGCCAAATAAGTGGCATGTAATGGGAGTAACTCAAGGAGCCGGACTTTCACTAAATTGGTTCAAAAAGACTTTTTGTCATAAAGATATAGAGGAAAGTGAGAAGCTAGGTAAAAATATATATGATATTTTAACTGAAAAAGCTAAAGATTCAAAACCGGGTGCTAACGGAATTATTTACTTGCCATATCTTATGGGAGAGAGGACACCACATATTGATCCAAATGTTAAGGGTGCATTTTTAGGAGTATCTTTAATAAATAATCATAATGATTTTATTAGATCTGTATTAGAAGGAGTAGGCTTTAGCTTAAAAAATTGTTTGGATATTATAGAGGATATGGATGTAAAGGTTGACCATATTAGAATAAGTGGTGGAGGTGCTGAAAGTGAAGTTTGGAGACAAATTTTGGCGGATATATTTCAATATCCATTAACTACAATTAAAGCTTCAGAAGGACCTGCTCTTGGAGTAGCAATACTAGCAGGGGTAGGAGCGGGAATATATGAATCTGTTGAGGAGGCTTGTTGCAAGATTGTAAAAGGCGGAGAGAAAGTAAGTCCTAATGAAGAGGTGAAAGAAGAATACTCAAAAGTATATAATTTATATAATTCTGCTTATCCAAGAGTAAAAGATTTTAATATTTAAACAAGGATGATAGTGGTATTATTAAAGAAAGTATTACTTATTAAAGAAGACTTGAGAGGAGTAAAAGTAGACTTGATAGATATAAATCATAGCAAAATAAAAGAAACCAATAGGAAGAAAATAATATCATTATTAATAAATGAAGAGGAAATCACTAAATTAGAGATTTCTAGAAAATTGAATATAAGTATAACAACAGTTTCAACTAATATAACTGAACTAAGGAGTGAAGGTTTTGTTGAAGAGGTAAGGTCATTAGAGTCAACGGGAGGAAGAAAAGCAATATCGTATAAGTTAAATGAGAAGTGCAAGTATTCTGTTGGAATAGCTTTAACTCCTAAGCATATAAAAATAGCCTTAGTTAATTTAAAGAAAACAATAGTAGATACTATAAAGATAAGGCACAACAATGAAGGAATAGAAAAAATAATATATTTAATTGAAGAGAACTTGCTTAAGATATTAAAGGATAATGGAATCAGTCTTGAAAAAGTGTTAGGAATTGGGATATCTATGCCGAGTACCGTAGATTTTAAAACTGGCACAATAAAAAATTGTTATTTTCTTGGTGTAAAAGAATTCAATATTAAAGAGAGATTTAGTCATCTTAATTTGCCTGTATATGTAGATAATGAAGCGAATTTATCTGCTTATTATGAATTTTTGAATAGAAAAGAGAAATTAAATAATTTATTATATGTTTCAATAACTGAGGGTCTTGGTCTTGGTATAGTAATAAACAGAAACATATATAGGGGAGATAATAGTGCTTCTGGGGAAATGGGACATATGAAAATAGTTATAGATGGGAAAGAATGCAAATGTGGGGCTAGAGGATGCTTAGAAGCTTATACGTCAACAAATGCTTTAATTGAAGAGTATAATAAAGACGAATCCTATGAGATAACAGATATAGAAGAGTTTGAAGAAAAACTTGTTGAAAAAGATGAAAAAGCAGAAAAGATAATGGAAAAGTATTTAGGAACACTAAGTGTAGGGATATCAAATTTAATTATGATTCTAGATTCAAATAGTGTAATTATAGGGGGGGATATAAACAATTTATTAGCCAACAAGATAGAGATCATAAGAAAAAATATTTATAGAAATAATTTATTTACAAATGAGAATAATTGCAATGTTAGTGTTGCTAGTTTCAAAGAGTCATATTTGCTAGGTGCAGCTATGACTTCTATTGAGGAATTTTTAGAAATTAGATAATAATTAGGTAAAATATAAGTAATTGGGGGAGTATAAAATGAAATTTTTTCTTGATACAGCAAATGTGGACTATATTAGAGAAGCAAATGAGATGGGGGTTATTTGTGGAGTTACAACTAATCCTTCTTTAGTAGCTAAGGAAGGCAGAGATTTTAATGAAGTTATAAAAGAAATAACAGAAATTGTAGATGGGCCAATAAGCGGAGAAGTAATTAGTGAAGATGCAGAAGGAATGATTAAAGAAGGAAGAGAAATTGCAGCAATCCATAAAAATATGATTGTAAAAATTCCAATGACAGGAGAAGGTCTTAAGGCTACAAAGGTTTTATCAAGTGAAGGTATTAAGACCAATGTGACTTTAATTTTTTCAGCTACTCAAGCGCTTTTAGCAGCTAATGCAGGGGCTACTTATGTAAGTCCATTTTTAGGTAGAATAGATGATATTTCAATGGATGGTATGGAACTTGTTAGAACAATTTCAGAAATCTTTGAAATACATGGTATAGAAACTATGATAATAGCAGCAAGTGTAAGAAATCCAATACATGTTATTGAGGCTGCAAGAGCAGGTGCTGATATAGCAACAGTTCCATATAACTTAGTGAAACAAATGATTAAGCATCCGTTGACAGATCAAGGATTAGAAAAGTTTAAGGCTGATTGGGCAGCTGCATTTGGTAAATAAGGAGGAGAATTATGAGTAAGAAGTTAGATTTGCTATCGATTAATGCAATAAGAATATTGTCGGCAGATGCTATTGAAAAGGCAAAGTCTGGACATCCAGGATTGCCACTTGGTGCAGCTACTATGGCATTTACCTTGTGGAAAAAGATGAATCATAATGGAAAAAGTCCTAAATGGAATAATAGAGATAGATTTATATTATCGGCAGGACATGGGTCGATGTTAGAGTATTCTTTATTACATCTTTTTGGATATGGATTAACAATTGAAGATATTAGGAGCTTTAGACAAATAGGCAGCTTGACACCAGGGCATCCAGAGTATGGACATACTAAAGGTGTTGAAATTACAACAGGACCACTTGGACAAGGCCTATGTAATGCTGTAGGTATGTCTATAGCAGAAACCCATCTTGCCAATAAGTTTAATAGAGATAATTTTAATATAGTAGATCATTATACCTATGCAATAGTTGGAGATGGCTGCTTAATGGAAGGCATATCAGGAGAAGCATCATCACTAGCAGGTACACTAGCACTTGGGAAATTAATTGTGTTATATGATTCAAACAATATTTCAATAGAAGGAAGTACAGACATAGCATTTAGAGAAGATGTAGCTAAGAGATATGAAGCTTATGGTTGGCAAGTAATTAAAGTATCAGATGGAAATGATATGGAGGAAATATCTAATGCTATTGACGAAGCTAAAAAAGAGACTTCTATGCCATCAATGATCATAGTTAAGAACAAAATTGGTTTTGGATGTCCAGCTAAACAAGGAAAAGCATCAGCTCATGGAGAACCTTTGGGAGCCGAAAATATAAAAGAATTAAAAGCTAACTTGGGATGGGAAGAAAAAGATTTTTATGTACCTGATGAAGTATATACTTATATGAATAAGTACATTAATGATGGAATTGAAAAAGAAGAAAAGTGGAATAATTTATTTGAAGATTATAAGAGAACTTATCCTGAACTTGCTAAAGAATATAGCAGATGGAATAATGAACAAATAAGTGAGGAGGAACTATTAGAAAATGAAGAGTTTTGGAGCTTTGATAAGGAAATGGCAACAAGAGAATCTTCAGGAGTGATTATAAATAGATTATCTAAATTAATCCCTAATTTAGTTGGGGGATCAGCTGATTTAGCTCCTTCAAATAAGACATACATGAAGGAAATGGGAGATTTTTCTGCAGAAGATAGGAGTGGTAGAAACTTTCATTTTGGTGTTAGAGAGCATGCTATGGCAGCTATAACTAATGGAATATATGCCCATGGAGGGTTAAAAGCATTTTGCTCTACTTTCTTTGTATTTAGTGACTATATGAAGGGAGCTATGAGGCTATCAGCTTTAATGAAACTTCCAGTAGTTTATGTTTTGACTCATGATAGCATAGGAGTAGGCGAAGATGGTCCAACTCATCAACCTATTGAACAATTAGCAGCACTAAGAAGTATGCCTAATATGACTGTTTTCAGGCCTGCTGATTCAAAGGAAGTTGCGGCTGCTTGGTATTATGCTATAACAAATAAGGAAACGCCAACATCACTAGTATTATCAAGGCAAAAGTTGCCTTTGTATGATGGTTCAGCAAAAAGAGCATTAAGAGGAGGATATATTCTTAAAAATTCCAAGAATGAAGTTCCGGATGTGATTTTAATGGCATCAGGTTCAGAAGTTGGATTGATATATAAGGCGTGGGATAGACTTGCAGAGTTAGGAATAGATGCAAGAATTATAAGCATTCCATCCTTCGAGGTTTTTGATGCTCAAGAGGAAGAATATAAAGAAAGCGTTATGCCGAAGAATGTAAGAAAACGAATAGCTGTTGAAGCATTAACTTCTTTTGGGTGGCATAAATATGTAGGGCTTGACGGAGAAGTTATTTCTTTAGATGAATTTGGAGCATCTGGTAAAGCGGATAAGTTGTTTGAGAAGTATGGTTTCACAGTTGATAATATTGTGAATAAGGCTGTAAAACTTGTTAAAAAATAAAGAGCGGAATTCATGAAATCTAGAAAAATTTTAAAGTATGAGCAAATAGAAGAAAATTGCTATCGAAGATAAAAAAAAGTGGCTTTGCCACTTTTTTTATTATCTTATAAAGTTGGTTGCTATTTTTTGTTCTTTTTTAGGAAGTGAAAGACCAGCATCCTTACCAGCTTGTATGGATTTTAAAAGCCAAGCCATATTTCTTCCTAAAGTTCTCATTGTTTGCATTCCTTCTAAATCTTGTTTTACTTCTTCGGGAGTGTTTCCGTGAACCATATTCCAGTATTGAGAAGATACAATAGGCATATTAGAAATAGAAAAATATTTATTTAACTGATCAAAAGTTGATGCAGCACCACCACGACGGCAACTTACAACTGCAGCACCAGGTTTGTATTGGAAACAGTTTCCCGCATAAAAAAATCTATCTAAAAAAGATGTAATTGAGCCAGATGGAGCTGCATAGTGAACAGGAGATCCAAAGATAAAAGCATCAGCTTCTTTGGCTTTTTCAAGTGCAATATTTACAGTATCATTGTTAAACACACATTTACCAGAATTAGTTTTAGAACATCCACCACACCCCATACATCCTCGAATAGGATCATTTCCTACATGAAATATTTCTGCTTCGATATTTTCTTTTTTTAATTCTTTAGCTACTTCGCTTAAAGCAGTGTAAGTACAACCCTGAGCTTTAGGGCTTCCATTAATGAGTAAAACCTTCATAATTAAACCACCTCATTTTATTTATATATAACTTAATAACTTTAATATATAGTATACAGCAAAAATGTAAAAAATACACAATATAGCCTTATATTATGAGGTATAGAAGAGAAGAAATGTTTAAAAAGAACATTAAAGAACAATTAATTATTAAGCAAAGTCGTGGAATAATAAGAATCGCTCATATTAACGTTTACAAGGAGGTGGTCAATATAGGAAAGAGAAGAAAAAATGAGAAAGTACTAGTTAACTTTAAATAAATTGAAATAATTCAATGTAAAAGCGGAAAATAATAAGTTGCAACTTTCTGAAAACGATATATAATAAAGATATAAACAAAAGAGAACAAAATAGAAAAAAATCAAACATATATACAAACAATAAATGTGTGGGAGGAGATAAACTTACTTTTGCATAATATATAGATGAAATTAAGTAAAGTAAGGTGAGGTAGAATGTTAAAGGAAGAAAGACAACAACTAATTTTAGAAACTGTAAATAGGCTTGGAATAATAAGAATTTCAGAACTAACAGAAAAGCTAGAAGCTACTGAAATGACACTAAGAAGAGACCTTAAGTATTTAGAAGAACAAGGTTTACTTGTAAGGATTCATGGTGGAGCAAGAAGTAAAGAAAATGTTAAATTTGAAGAATTGTCTCCTAATGAAAAAAGAACATTAAATATAGATAAGAAAATTGAAGTTGCAAAGATTGCAGCAAGTTTAATTAAGGAAAACGATATTGTTTATATTGGACCAGGAACAACAAGTGAACATATTTATGATTATATTAATGTTTCTTCTGCAAAAATTATAACAAATTGTCTTAATGTATTTGATAAGTTTAAGGATGATAAGAGATTTGAATTAATACTTATTGGAGGAAGGTTAAGGGAGAAAACAAGCACTTTTATTGGGAGTTTCGCAAATGAAGCTTTAGGAAAAATAAGAGTTAAGACAGCCTTTATAGGGGCAAATGGAATTTCTGATAATAATATTATGACTTCTAATGAAGAAGAAGGCGTTGGACAGAAGATTATTATGAACAATGCCATAAGTAGATATGTTATTTGTGATTCTACAAAAATAGAAAAAGAAGACTTTTTTACATTATATCAATTAGAAGATGTTACGGCTTTAGTAACAGATTCAGGAATTGATCCTGGTATGAAGAAGAAGTATTCAAGATATTGTAAAGTAATAGATAAGATAGAGGAGGAATAAAAGTGAAAGTTTTAATTGGTTCAGATAAAGCAGGAATAAAGTTAAAAGAATATTTAAAGGATTATTTATTAAAAAAGGGCCATGATGTATTGGATAAAACAGAAGATGAAGTGGATTTTGTAGATTCGGCAGATAGAGTTTGCAAAGGAATTTTATCTAATGAAGGGGATAGAGGAATATTAATAGATGAATATGGTGCTGGATCTTTTATGGCAGCTAACAAGCATAAAGGGATTATATGTGCAGAAGTTTCAGATGAACATTCAGCTTATATGACAAGAAGCCATAATAATACATCGATTATAGCAATTGGTTCAGGAATAGTAGGAGAAAAATTAGCAGAAGCATTAGTAGATGCATATTTAGAATCTGAATATGCTGGTGGAAGACATCAAATAAGAGTAGATATGTTGAATAAAATGTTATAAGAGGAGGAATAGAAGATGAGAATTGCAGTTGCATGTGACCATATTGTTACAGATAGAAAAATACATATAGTAGAGTACTTAACAGAGAAAGGACATGAGGTAATAGATTGTGGAACTTATGATCATGTAAGAACACATTACGCTATATTTGGAAAGAAAGCAGCTGAAAAAGTTGTATCTAAGGAAGCTGATTTAGGAGTAGTTCTTTGTGGGACAGGCGTTGGAATAAGTGCTTCTACAGCTAAGGTTGTAGGGACAAGAACAGCTTTAGTAAGGGATGTATCGACAGCTGTGTATGCTAAGAAGCATTTAAATGCAAATATAATTGCATTTGGTGGAAGAATAACAGGAGTTGGGTTAATGGAAAATATAATAGATGCTTTCCTAGAAACAAAATTTGAACCAACTGAAGAAGATAAAAAGATTATAGCTAAAATAGATGCTATAACAACTCAAAAGGATGATCAGTTTGGAAATGAACATTTCTTTGATGAATTTTTAGAAAAGTGGGACAGAGGAGAATATCACGATTAATAATAATAAATAGCTTGATTGGGAGGATGATTTTAAATGACTAGAGAAGAATTAGAATTAACAACAATTGAAATAGTAGCTTTTGCAGGAGATGCGAGAACTAAATATATAGAAGCTATGAATGCAGCTACAGATGGAGAATTTGATAAGGCAGAAAAATTAATAGAAGAGGGAAATGATTGTATCCAAGAAGCTCATAAAGTTCAAACAAATATGATCCAAATGGAAGCAAGAGGAGAAAAGGTAGATGTTAGTTTCTTGATGGTTCATGCACAAGATCACTTAATGACAGTGATGCTTTTAAGGGATGTTGTAAAGGGTTTCTTAAAATTAAGTAAGAAATGTAATTAGCCTAAAAAAATAATAAACGTCAGATAAAGTAGTTTATAGGGCGATTTATAGTAATCTAATCTGAGGAGGAATTATATAATGGGAAAGTTAATTAAACTAATTGAAAAGATGAAACCAGCCTTTGAAAAAATATCAAATAATCCGTATTTGAGAGCAATTAGAGATGGATTTATCGGTTGTATACCTGTTGTTTTATTTTCAAGTATATTCATATTAATCGCTTGTGTGCCTAATATATTTGATTTTTATTGGTCTGATGATGTAAGTAATATGCTTTGGAAAGCATATAACTATTCAATGGGAATATTAGCAGTTCTAATGGTAGCAACAATTGCTAAAAGTCTAGCAGATAATTTTAACAATAAATTACCTAAGCTTAGACAAATCAATCCAGTATCAGTAATGATTGTATCTATAAGTTGTTTCTTATTACTAAGTGTAGATTCTATTGAAGGTGGATTTTCAAGTACTTATATGGGAACAAAGGGATTATTATCAGCCTTTGTAGTAGCATTTATAGTTCCTAATATCTATAAAGTATGTGTTAAGAATAATGTTACCATAAAAATGCCAGATGAAGTTCCACATAATATATCACAAACTTTTGCAGATTTAATTCCATTAGCTCTATCAGTTTTATTCTTTTGGTTAGTAGATATAGGATTCAGAGATGTAGCTGGAATGAGTTTCAGTGCATGGATTTTAGAAGTGTTTAAGCCTTTATTTACAGCAGCAGATGGATATGCAGGATTAGCTGTAATATTTGGAGCTATGGCAATGTTCTGGTTTGTTGGTATTCATGGACCATCTATAGTAGAGCCAGCAGTAACAGCAATATATATAGCAAATGTTGATGCTAATTTAAAATTATTCCAATCTGGTGAACATGCAGTTAATGCATTGACTCATGGAACTTCATATTTCGTAGCAACTCTTGGAGGAACTGGTGCTACTTTAATGTTTACAGCTATGTGTGCCTTTATAGCTAAATCAAAACAATTAAAAGCAGTTGGTAGAACTTCTATTATTCCAGTACTATTTGCAGTAAATGAACCAATATTATTTGGTGCACCAATTGTATTAAATCCGATATTATTTGTACCATTTATTGTGACTCCAATAGTAAATGTATGGTTATTTAAATTCTTTATTGATGGTTTAGGAATGAATGGATTTATTTATACCTTACCATGGACAACCCCAGGTACAATAGGTTTAATTTTAGGAACAGGATTTGCAAAATTATCATTTGTACTAGCGCCCTTATTATTAGTAATTGACACTGTAATTTATTATCCATTCTTTAAGTACTATGATAGAGAATTACTTGCTAAGGAAGCTCAAATAGCTGTTGAAGGGGTAGAGGAAGTAGTACAAGTTAAAGAGGAAACTGTTAAACCTGCGTTAAAAGAGGTTAAGTTAGAAAGTAAAACAGATAAAGAATTAGCAGTATTAGTACTTTGTGCAAGTGGTGCTACAAGCAGTATGCTTGCAAAAGCAATATCAAAGGGCGCTAAAGAACATGGAGTAAACTTAGATTCAATAGCTATGGCTTATGGTCAACATAAAGAAAAGATAACAGATTTTGATCTAATTGTATTAGCCCCACAAATGGCATCAATGTATGACGAATTAAAGAGCGATTGTGATGCAAAGGGAACTAAATCAGCAACAACTTCAGGTCAAGAATATGTAAAATTAACTAGAGATCCAGATGCGGCATTAAAGTTTGCATTAGACTTAATAAATAAATAATATACACAACATAACAATAGTAATGGCAGGAGGTAATGAATAATATGAATAAATTTGAAGATGATTTCATATTTGGTGGAGCAACAGCAGCTTACCAAGTTGAAGGGGCAGCTAAAGAAGAAGGAAGAGGTCCATGTGAATGGGATGAATATTTAAATAGACCAGAAAGCAAATTTAATGGGGATGTAGCAAGTGATTTTTATCATAAGTATAAAGATGATCTTGAACTTTCAAATAAGTTTGGAGTGAATGGAATAAGAGTATCTATTTCATGGAGTAGAGTAATTCCAAATGGAGTAGGTGAAGTTAATCCTAAAGGTATTAAATATTACAATGATCTTATTGATGAATGCTTAAAGAACAATGTAGAACCTTTTGTAACATTACATCATTTTGATACACCATTACAATTATTTAAAAATGGTGACTGGTTAGATAGAAGGAATATAGATAACTTTGTTAATTTTGCAAAGGTATGCTTTGAGAATTTTGGAGACAGGGTTAAGCAGTGGGCAACATTTAATGAACCTTGGTCTGTAGCACAAAATGGATATATAATTGGGAACTTTCCACCAAGTATAAGATATGACATAGAAAAAGCTGTTCAAATTATGCATAATATGATGGTTGCTCATGCTAAAGTAATTGAATTATATAAGAGCATGAATTTAAATGGTGAAATTGGAATAGTTCACACTCTTGAAGGAAAGGTTCCGATAACAGATTCTGAGGAAGATAAAAGAGCAGCTTATTTAGATGATACATTAGCAAATAAATTTATGCTTGATGCATGCTTTAAAGGTGAGTACGCCAAAGAAACATTAGAAACAGTAAATGAAATACTTTCTAAAAATAATGGAAAGTTAGCAATTTATGATGGAGATATGGATGTGATTAAGGCAGCTGCTAAGAAAATTGATTTCTTAGGAATGAATTATTATTCTAGTCATTTTCTAAAGGCTTATGAAGGAGAAAGTAAAATTCATCATAATGGAACTGGTGAAAAAGGGACAAGTATCTTTGCCCTTAAAGGAATAGGTGCTCGTGTTAATAATCCAGAAGTTGAAACTACTGATTGGGATTGGCCAATCTATCCACAAGGAATGTATCAAACATTACTTAGAATAAAGAAGGATTATCCTAATTATAAAAAAGTATATATAGCTGAAAATGGAATGGGATATAAGGATGATTTTGTTGATGGAAAGATAGATGATACACCTCGTATAGAATATATTAAAAAACATTTTGAATACATTCTAAAAGCTATAGATGAAGGGGTTAATGTTAAAGGTTATTATGTATGGTCTTTAATGGATGTATTATCTTGGTCAAATGGATACAATAAACGTTATGGTTTATTTTATGTAGATTATAAAGATCAAAAGAGATATCCAAAGAAAAGTGCTTATTGGTATAAAAAGATTGTAGAAACTAAAGAACTAGTAGATTCAAATGAAATTGAATATTAGGAGATGATAGAAGATGATATTATCAACAAGAGAGATGCTTTTAAAGGCACAAAGAGAAGGTTATGCAGTTCCAGCATTTAATATTCATAATTTAGAGACATTACAAGTGGTTGTTGAAACTGCAATGGAGATGAAATCTCCAGTAATAATAGCAGGAACTCCATCCACAATAGAAGAATATGCTGGACCAGACTATGTAAAGGCTATGGCAGAAGTAGCGGCAGGGAAATATGAGATACCTATAGCTATACACTTAGATCATTTTGAAGATGTTGAGGCCATTAAAAGAGATATAGATATTGGGTTTAGATCTTGTATGATCGATGCTTCTAAGAAGCCTTTTGAAGAGAATATAGCAATTGTTAAGGAAGTTGTTGAATATGCTCATGAATATGATGCTGTTGTAGAAGCTGAACTTGGAAAACTAGGTGGAAGAGAAGATGATTTAGTTGTAGATGAAAAAGATACAATGTACACAAATCCTGATGATGCTGCAGAATTCGTAAAAAGGACAGGAGTAGACTCATTAGCTGTTGCAATAGGCACAGCTCATGGGTTATACAAAGGAGAACCAAAGCTTGATTTTGAAAGATTAAAAGAAATAAGAAATAAAGTTAGTATACCATTAGTACTTCATGGGGCATCGGATGTGCCAGATGAGTTAGTAAAGAAGGCCATTTCTCTTGGAATATGCAAAGTTAATGTTGCAACTGATTTAAAGATTCCATTTTCAGATGCAGTAAAGGAATTTTTTAAAGAAAATCCAAAGGAGAATGATCCTAGAAAATATATGACTCCTGGAAAAGATGCTATGAAAAAGATAGTAAAACATAAGATTGAAGTATGCGGAAGTGCAAATAGATATTAAAAATAGGACTAGCATATATAGAACAAATAATTGTCGATATGCGATGGAAAGATATAAAAAAAATCTTAGGAATAGATATACTAAACCTAAGACAAGTAAAAATAAATAAAAAAATTGTACAGATTAATATTAAAACATAAAATAAAAAAACACAATAGAAGAGGCGTAGAATTTAATAATCTACGCCTTTATAAGAATCAGGATACTAGCGGAGATATAAAAATATTTGATTGATTAGTAATGGTACACCATAAAAGGAGAAAAAATATGATATTAGTTATAAACTTGAATGCATCAATAGATAAAAGATATGAGATTAAAGACATAGAAAAAGGTCAAGTAATGAGAGCAAGGACTGTAGAAAATACACCTGGGGGCAAAGGTTTACATGTTGCTAATGTAGCTACTATCCTAAAGGAAAATTGCATAGCAACGGGGTTTCTTGGTGGGAAAAGTGGAGAGTTTATACAAGAAAAGCTTCAAGATTATGGAGTGAAGCAGGATTTTGTAAAAATTAATGGAGAAACAAGAGAATGTTTAGCTTTTATAACAGATGATCTTGTACAAACGGAAATACTGGAACCAGGACCTGAAGTTAGCATAGAAGAACAGCAAGAATTTCTAGAAAAATATGAAAGTCTGCTTTCTCTATCTAGTGTAGTTGTAGCCTCAGGAAGTGTTCCTAGAAATATTCCTGTTGACTTCTATAAGAAGTTAATAGAAATGGCAAATTCTCAAGGCAAAAAGTTTTTGCTAGATAGTAGTGGCGAACTTTTAAGAGAAGGTGTTAAAGGAATGCCTTACTTTATTAAACCTAACAGAGATGAGATAGAAGTATTAACAGGAAGAAAAATTACATGTGTAGAAGATGCAATAAGAGAGATTAAGGAATTTCAAAAAAGTGGAATAAAGTTTGTTGCAATATCTTTAGGAGAAGAAGGCTCAATAGCTGGCTATGAAGGAAAATTTTATAAAGTAACATTTCCTCAAGTTCAGGTAGTTAATACAGTTGGGTCAGGAGATTCATATGTAGCAGGAATAGCAGTTGCATTAGAAAGAGGATATGGGATAAAAGAAATACTGCAATTGGCTTCAGCTTGTGGAACAGCAAATGCTATAGAGAAGGAAACAGGTTGTGTAAAAGAAAATGTAGTTAATGAATTACTTGAAAAAGTTGTAGTTGAAGAAATCTAATATATTATGATTCGCTATATTATAAATCCAATATTTTACAGGGGGGGGAAAAAGTATGTTTAAAAAAAGTATTAAAGCCATTATATCAGGAGTTCTTAGTTTATCAGTGTTAACAGGGGTTGCCCTTGGAATTGCTTCAAAGCCAATACCTGTACAAGCTGCTACTACCTTTGCAAAAGGAGCTGATATTGGTTGGTTAAATCAATTGGAGAATAAAGGAGTAAAGTGGCAAAATGACAATGGAGCTCAACAAGACGCACTTCAAATCCTAAAAGATCATGGAATTGATTCTGTAAGACTAAGAGTATTTGTTAATCCGCCATCAAATTTTCAATGGACTAAAAATGATGGAACAAGTTGTATATTAGGTTATGCAGATACAACTGGTGTAATCTATATGGCTAAGCGTGCAAAGGCGCTTGGGATGAGAGTAATGCTTGATTTTCATTATAGTGACCATTTTGCAGATCCAGCTTATCAAGACAAACCTTTAGCATGGGTAAATCATGATTTTAATCAACTAAAAAAAGATGTTTATAGTCACACATATTATGTTATGAATGCATTGAAAAATGCTGGAGTAACTCCAGAATGGGTACAGATAGGAAATGAAACAAATTCAGGGATGTTATGGCCTACAGCAAGTACTTCAAACTATAGTAACTGGGCTCAATTAATTAATCAGGGGTATGATGCAATCAAGGCAGTAAGTCCATCTTCAAAGACTATTATTCACTTATCTAATGGGGCTGATAATAGTTTATATAGAAGTGTTTTTGATGGACTTAAAGCAGCGGGAGCTAAATACGATGTGATAGGAATGTCATATTATCCATATTGGAATAACGTTGATTATACTAAAAATATTAATGCATTAGGTAACAATTTAAATGATATGGTAGCTCGTTATGGAAAAGAAGTTATGATTTGTGAAGTTGGAGGACTTGAAAGTAATCCTACAAATACTTATAACATGGTTAAAGCAGTAATAAATAAAGTAAAAGCTGTTCCAAATGGAAAGGGACTAGGTGTATTCTATTGGGAACCTGAGGCTAATTCAAGTGTTCTTCCTGATAAGTATCCATTAGGAGCAACAACTAAAGTGTCTAATAATGTTCTAAAATTCTCAACAGCAATAGACGCATTTAAATAAAAATAAGAGGTGCCTTATTTAATAAGAGTGACTCTTTTAATAGAATTTCTGAGTTTAAATTGATATAAACTAGCTTAGTCTTAGGTGCTAAGCTAGTTTTTTATAAATTATATTTACAAAGAATATAGTAAAATATAGAATAAAAAGTAATGAATAAAATTTTTAAAATATAGAATGTGTTATTTAGGAGGAGTTTTATGTTTTCTAAGGAAGAACTTTTAGTAATAGAAGATGCATTAAAAATTGCGGATGCAGAATATATAAGATTAATTGAGGAAAATAAGAATAATAAGAATAGGATGGTAGCATTTAATAGAAAACAAAAGAAATTGTGGTTAGTTCAAAATAAGTTGAAAAAGCTTATTGAAGAAAAATAAGAGAGAAGTACTTTTATAATAATAAGGTTATAGAATTCAAAGTTGGGAGATATCTAAAGGTTTGGGTATCCCCTAATTTTTTTGTATGATTAGAGCTCAGAATATACATGTATAATAACTTTTTTATTAGAAATACTAATTAATATGTTATGTAAAAGAGTTTTCAATGAAAATTATTTATATAAGATGTTTATTATAGGAGGTATATTTAATGAGTGAAACTATACTAGAAAAAACAGAGGGGCGTGTCAGTTATCATGATTCTGTAGAAGAGATGCTAAAGAGAATTAGAGAAGATGGAATGACTAACGTATTTGATAGGTGGGCTGCTCAAGAAAAGATAAGGTGTAAGTTCTGTTTAGAAGGTTTAAGTTGTCAGTTATGTTCACAGGGGCCTTGTAGAATTAATCTTAAAGGAGAGCAACAAAAGGGTGTTTGTGGTATTGGACCAGATGCCATGGCAATGAGAAATATGCTTCTAAGAAATATTATGGGAGCAGGCACCTATGGACATCATGCATATGAAGCTTTTAGAACATTGAGAGCAACTGGAGAAGGAAAGACTCCATTTACAATCAAAGATGTTGATAAATTAAAATGGATGTGTGAAAAAGTTGGAATAAACACAAATCAAGATACAAACAAAATGGCTATACAATTAGCTGATTTTTTAGAAGCTGAAATGGGTAAAGATGTTGAAGAACCAAGTGTGATGGTAGAAGTTTTTGCTCCAAATAAGAGAAAACAAGTTTGGAAAGATCTTGATATATATCCAAATGGAGTAGTACATGATGAGCAAAATGCAGTAGCAAGCTGCTTGACAAATGTTGATGGAGATCATGTATCTTTAGCAAAAAAAGCATTAAGATTAGGGTTATCCACAATATATACTGCACAAATTGGATTAGAAATGACACAAGATATATTATTTGGAACACCTATGCCACATGAAGTAAATGTTGATTTAGGTATTATGGATCCAGGGTATGTAAATATTGTGTTTAATGGGCATCAACCTTGGCCGGGGGTAGCTACTATACAAAAGGCAAAGATGCAAGAAGTTCAACAAAGGGCAAAGGATGCTGGAGCAAAAGGAGTTAGAGTAGTAGGATCAATTGAAACAGGTCAAGAATTACTACAAAGATTTGAAGTGGATGATGTATTTGTAGGATTAATGGGTAATTGGCTTTCAATAGAACCTCTTTTAGCTACAGGAACTGTAGATGTTTTAGCTATGGAAGAAAATTGTTCACCACCTGCAATAGATTGTTATGCTGAAAAATATCAGGTAACTTTAGTAGGAGTAAGTACTATTATTAATCTTCCAGGACTTGATCATATGATTCCATATGATCCTTCAAAAGTAGATCAAATGGCAGATAACTTAATTGATTTAGCTATTGAAAACTTTAAAAAGAGAAAAGATAAAGTTACACCAAAGGTTCCTAAAATAACACAGAAAGCCATAGCAGGATTTTCAACAGAAGCAGTTTTAAAAGCATTAGGAAATAAATTGGATCCTTTAGTTGATGTAATTGCAGCAGGAAAGATTAAAGGAGTAGTTGCTTTAGCAAACTGCTCTACATTAAGAAATGGACCTCAAGATTGGAATTCAGTTAATCTAGTAAAACAGTTAATTAAAAAAGATATTTTAGTAGTAGCAGGTGGATGTGGAAATCATGCTTTAGAAGTGGCAGGACTATGTAATCTTGATGCAATAAATATGGCAGGAGAAGGATTAAAAGAAGTATGCAATATGTTAAAGATACCTCCTGTTTTAAGCTTTGGAACTTGCACAGATACAGGAAGAATATCTATGCTTGTAACTGAGCTAGCTAATCATCTTGATGTGGATGTACCACAGCTTCCAATCGCAGTAACAGCTCCTGAATGGATGGAGCAGAAAGCTACTATAGATGGAGTGTTTGCAGTAGCTTATGGAGCATATACTCATCTATCTCCAACACCATTTTTAACTGGGGCAGAAAAATTGGTAAAATTATTAACACAGGATGTTGAAGGATTAACAGGTGGGAAAATTGCATTAGGAGATGATCCAGTGCAAGTAGCAAATGATATTGAAGCACATATAATAAGCAAAAGAAAAGGTTTAGGGCTAAGTTAGATATATTTTAAAATAGCAGTTTCAACTTATTTAGGTTGACTGCTATTTTTTTATATAAGATTACATTTAAGTCGTATTGGAATTTTGTGATAACTTCACAATATACATATAGAAGTTGTTATAATGAAAATAGAAATTAAAATATCTATGGTAATTAGCTAATAATTTTATAGGGAGAGGTAAAATGGGGAGTGATTTTAATTTAGCGGAGTATATGAGTAATGGTATTGAGAATATGGTGAAAGGTGCAATGAAAGCTTCTTTAAAGAATCCAAAAGAAACTAAGTTTATATTAAAGTATTCATTATCTGTTAAGGAAGCCAAGAAGAAAAGAGATAACCTTCAGGAGAAAGGAGAGAATGTTCCTGTCTTTTTGATTTCAAGTATAACCAGTAGCTGTAATTTGTTTTGCAAGGGATGTTATGCGAGAGCAAATAAATCCTGTGGTGAAGGGTTGCAAAAGAAACAGTTATCTAGTGAGAGATGGAAAGAAATATTTAACGAAGCAAAAGATATAGGAATACCTTTTATAGTTCTTTTAGGTGGAGAACCTTTAATGAGAAAGGATATAATAGAAAAGGCAGCAAAAGTAAAGAATATTATGTTTCCCATATTCACAAATGGAATAATCTTTGATGAAAATTATTTAAAATTATTTGATAAAAGCAGGAACCTTCTTCCTATGCTTAGTATTGAAGGAGATAAAAGTCAAACTGATAATAGACGTGGAGAAGGAACTTATGATGCATTAATCAGGTTAATGGATAACCTAAATAGAAAAGGTATATTATATGGGGTATCTGTAACAGTTACTAGAGAAAATATTAACACTGTTACTGGTAAGGATTTCTTTGATGGTTTATATAAAAAAGGGTGTAAGATATTAATTTTTGTAGAATATGTTCCTGTAACGGAAGGGACTAAGTATTTAGCACCTACAGATAATGAAAGGAGCATATTGGAAAAGGGACAGCAAAAGCTTAGAGAAGAGTATAAAGATTCTATTTTTATATCATTCCCTGGTGATGAGAAATATTCAGAAGGATGTCTAGCTGCAGGTAGGGGGTTCTTTCATATAAATGTAGATGGATCAGCAGAACCATGCCCATTTTCACCATATTCAGATACTAATCTAGGTAATACTAGTTTGAGAGAAACCTTAAAATCCCCATTATTTAGAAGACTTAATGAAACTGAGATGTTAGTTGGAGAACATTATGGAGGATGTCTTCTTTTTCAAAAGGAAAGTGATGTAAAAGATTTGCTAAATATTAAGTAGTAAGAATTTAAAAGGAGTACATATGAAAAATTTAAAGCACTATTTATTTGTTTCTATCATTTTAATAATTTTATCGTTTGGGATGTTCTTTATCCATTATGAAATTTTTGGACAACTGGAAAATACCATATACTATTCTGTAATGAATATTTGTTTTATTCCAATAAATATTCTTGCTGTAACTGTGCTGTTTGACAAGCTTGCAGAAAGACGTAGTTATAATGAAAGATTAAGTAAACTAAATATGCTAGTTGGACTTTTTTTCAGCGATATTGGATACAAACTTTTAAAGATTATAGTAGCTGGAGATGAAAGTATAAAAAAAGAAAAACTAGATTTTAATGATTTGAAATCATGTGGTGATTGGTTAAGAGAATATGATCATGATATAGATTTTCAAAAGATTGATTATCAGCAATTGAAAGAGCTTGTGGTTCAGAATAGAGATGTTTTAGCCAATCTTATAAGTAATGAAAATATTTTGGAGCATGAGACTTTTGCTGATTTACTCATCGCTTTGGTACATTTAAGGGATGAGATTGTACTTGTAAGATATAAAGAATTAACTAAGGAGGATTGTGCACACCTTAAAGGGGATGTAGTTAGGGTATATAAGGCATTAACTTTTCAATGGATAAGCTATTTACAACATTTAAAGGAGTTTTATCCTTATCAATATAGTAGTTATATGAAGCTTAATCCGCTTAAACAAGAATAAAAAGATACTATTTAATCCTTTATGGTAGAGGTGCTATGAGGGATTTTTTATTTTTAAAGTATATATTCCTTCGATATCAATGATATTAACTCTAAATATAAGTGATCATCTTTTGGTTACAAGAATATATAATTTAGATATTATAGAAAGAGGAAATATAATAATATTTATATTTATTGCAACATCTTTATAAGTTAAATTGTATCATATTTAGAAAAACCAAAAATAGTATTTAACTTAGAAGGCGAGAAAAATCTAATGATATATTTATTTTATATTTATAACCTCTAGATGAAGAATGCACAACTTAGGATGGATTTCATAATTACTTAATTGTACTACAGGATGGAAGGATGAGGTTTATAATGAATGAGATTTCATTGTGTATAGATGAAATTATCTCACAAGATTTAGATGATTATGGAGATATGCTGCTGAGGCTTGCATATTCATATATGAAAAATATTTATGATGCAGAGGATGTAGTACAAGAGGTCTTTATACAATTGCTTAAAAATATAGGGGGCTTTAAAAGTAATGATCATAAAAACAATTGGCTTATTTGTGTTACAAGAAATATTTGCAAAAACAAACTAAAATCTGCTTGGTTTAGAAAACGAGCAGAATTAATAGAAATTCCATATTATGACCAATATAAAGATGGTAATGTTCTTAATAAAGTAATGCAACTTCCAGTAAAATATAGAGAAATTATTTATTTATATTATTATGAGGATTATACAACAGTGGAAATTGCATCTATTATAGATAAGAAAGAAGCAACGGTTCGTTCATTACTTAGTAGGGGAAGGAAGATATTAAAGAAAGAGTTAAAGGAGGAGTATGATTTTGAGTAAGAGATACAAAGAAGAGTTAAATAAAATTGTTATGACTGAAAATATGAAAAAAAGAATACTCCATAATGTGCTCAATGAAAATATAAAAATTCAAAGTGAGAGACCGGGAATAGAGAAATATAGCGTATTTATAAGAAAGGTAAAAATTATTGCTTTATGCTTTATAGTAGTTATATCTTTTAATGTCATGAATATGAATAATCAGTTAAATAAATATGATAGTAATAATTTAAAACAGGAAGAAATAAATGATACGAATAATGATTCTAAAGAAGTGAAAATAAGCAAATCATATGATAAAGATAAAGAGGGTACGGAGAATAGTTATATTCAAAATGATAAAATGTTAAAAGAATATGATAGTATAAATAAATATAATAGTAATGTTGAAAACTATAAGAAAAGTGATTATTCAAAATATAATGAAAGCAAAAGTAATGATAGTAATAACAATGATAGTGACAATAATGATAATAGAGACAATGATAATGATAAGAATAGGAATTATGATGGAGGGAGACTTTCAACTGTTTGTGGAAGTGGGATTAAGGAATGTAAAACACTAGAGGAAGCTGAAGATGTAATAAAATTAAAAATAAATCATATAAAAGAAATCCCTGCTGAACTTAGCATACATAATATATGTGTTATAGGAAATGATACGATTGAAATAGAATATAATTATGGGAAGGATATAGTAAAATTTAGAGCTGGGAAAGTTACTGGAGATATAAGTGGTGATTATAATGAATATGAAATTAAGAATACACATGAAATAGATGGAACTATTATATGTTTAGAGGGATATAAAAATAAAGTAGTTAATCTAGCAACTTGGAAAAAGGATGATGTATCATATTCTATTTCATCAAAAGATGGAATTAATGAAGAGTCAATAATAAATATTATTATGAGTAGTTTATATAATAAATAAGAATCAAAAAGAATACTTAGAGCAATAAAGGCTTTAAGTATTCTTTTTTGTATTATAAATGAAAAAATGCAACTATTTTCTAGTTTGAATTGTAATATTTAATGAAAGCAATATATTGGGAGGTGTTCTTTATGAATAATATTGTCAAAAAATCTGAAATAACTCATCCACAAAAGAGAATTTGGTACAATGAAATGCTGTTTTCTAATACACCAATGCACAATATAGTATCTAAAATACATATTGGTAGTAATTTAGATGTTAGGATGTTAGAGAAAGCAGTAAATTTAATTATTAAAAAAAATGATTCACTTAGATTAAAATTCTATGAGGAAAGTGGTAAATTATATCAATATGTAGATGAATATAAATTTATCAATATATCTTTTTTGGATTTTACAACTTATGGTAGTAGTGCTGAAAGTAAATTTAAAGAGTTTTGTATAAATGAAGGTGTAAAAACATTATATAAGCAAAATCAATTATTATTTAAGTTTTTTATTTACAAAATTAATGAAAAAGATATGGGAATATGCTTTTTTATACATCATCTTATTTTTGATGGAGCATCCTGTAATTTGTTGATTAAACAGCTTTCTACCATATATCAGCGATTATACAATAATGAAATTGTAGATGACAATGTTGGGAATTCATACATAAGTTTTATATCTGATGAAAGGGCGTATTTAAATTCTGAAGAATTTAAGAAAAACAAAAAATTTTGGAATGAAAAATTTTCAAATTTAAATGAAAAATCTTTATATATAAATCCCAAAAGCGCTAAGTCAAAAACAAAGTTGTTTTTGTTAGATAAAAGTAAGAATGAAGAGTTAAAAAGATTTTTGAATAAACATAAAATTTCTTTAAACAAATTTTTTGTTTCTGTTTTAAGCATATATATGAGCAGGGTATTAAATGAAAATGATATAACACTAGCTATTGCTTGCTTTAATAGGAGTAATGTGCGCCAAAGAAATACAATGGGTATGTTTACAGGAACTATGCCTTTAAGAATAAACATAGAAGATAAAAAAAGCTTTAATGAATTTTTAGAATATTTAAATGTAGAACTTAAGAATTGTTATAATAATCAAAAATATCCTTATGATTTGCTGGTACAGGATTTAGAATTAAATAAAAAAAGAGTTAATTCTCTATTTAAATGCTGTGTGAATTACTATGTACTTGAAAGCTATGAGTTAGAAAAAGGTAGCGGAAAATTTATAAGCAATAAAATTCTTTCCCAAGGGTATACAAATATTCCATTACATATATTTATTAAAGAATTAAAAAAAGAGGGAAATATTGAATTGGAAGTTCAATATAGAATAGAGGATTATACAGAGCAACAAGTTGTACAAATGGTTAAAAGTATTGGCCTTATTGCTAGTCAAATTATTAATAATTCAAATCTGAAAATATCAGAAATACAAATAGTTTCTGAAGAAGAAAAAAATATTATATTAAATGAATTTAACAATACAAAAAGAAAATATCCTAAAAATAAAACAATAAGTGAATTGTTTGAAAAAGTGGTTGATGATGCAAAAGATAAAATAGCAGTTACATCAAAAGGGAATAGTCTAACTTATGGACAGTTAAATGAAAGAGCTAACCAAATTGCATTTTTATTAAGAAAAAAAGGAATAACAAGAAATAGTATAGTTCCAATCATATGTGATAAAAGTTTAGACACAATTATAGGAATTTTAGCTATTGTAAAAAGTGGAGGAGCATATTTAGCAATAGACGAGGATTATCCTAAATCGAGAATAGAATATATGTTAGAAGAGGTTAATAGTGAAGTAGTTTTAGGAAAAAAGAATTCAGTAGATAAATTTGATTTTGAAAATAGTATTGAAATAGTAAATTATGATGATGAAGAAATATTAAATGAAAGTACATATAATTTAGATCACATCAACACTTCAGAGGATTTAATATATGTAATGTATACATCGGGTTCGACAGGAAAGCCAAAAGGAGTGTGTATAAAGCAAAGGAATGTTATAAGACTTGTTAAGAATACTAATTTCATTGAATTTGAAGAAGATGATAAAATACTTCAAACAGGATCCATTGCATTTGATGCATCTACTTTTGAAGTGTGGGGGGCCCTTCTTAATGGTAAGCAATTATTTATAGAATCAAAAGATATTATTTTAAATCCAGAATTACTTGAAAGTTATTTAAGAAAAAATAAAATTACAATATGTTGGTTTACAGCTCCATTATTTAATCAATTATGTAAAGAAAATATAAATTTATTTAGGCCATTGAGATGTTTGTTAACTGGTGGAGATGTAGTTTCACCTATTGTTGTAAGTAAATTAAAAGAGGTTAATAAGGAGTTAATAATAATTGATGGATATGGACCAACAGAAAATACTACTTTTTCAACAACTTATACTGTAAGTAGTAGTTGGGATAAAAATACACAATTACCAATTGGTAAACCAGTTGCTAATTCGACTGCTTATATAGTGGATAAGAATAATAACCTACTTCCAATAGGCGTTCCTGGAGAATTATGTGTAGGTGGAGATGGAGTTGCCAAGGGGTATTTTAATAAAGAAGAACTGACGAAAGAAAAATTTATAGAAAATCTTTATATAAAAGGGGAGATAATATATAAAACTGGAGATCTTGCAAAATGGATGCCAGATGGGAATATAGTTTTTATGGGAAGAATTGATAGTCAGGTGAAGATAAGGGGATTTAGAATAGAACTTCAAGAAATTGAAACGCAACTACTAAAATATTCAAGGCTAAAGGAAGCAATAGTAATAGATAGAAAAGATAAAATCGGTAATAAATATTTATGTGCATATGTTGTAAGTGAAGAGAGAGTTTCTTTAAAAGAAATAAAAGATTTTTTGAAAAAAGAATTACCTAATTATATGATTCCTTCATATATAGTTCAGGTTGAGAATATACCACTTAATTATAATGGAAAACTTGATAAAAAAGCATTACCTAGTCCTGATTTATCACAAAGTAATGTAGAATTTGTAAAGCCTAGAAATGAAATAGAACAAAAGCTTATGAGTATTTGGTGCAAGATATTTAACATAAATGAGATATCTATAAAAGATAACTTTTTTGAGCTAGGAGGAAATTCTTTAACAGCTGTAAATTTGGTATCTAAAATTCATAAAGAATTTAAATGTCCAATTCTTGTTACAGATGTATTTAATAAGCCTTCAATAGAAGAATTAGCTGAGTATTTGGATTCTATAAAAGTAGATAAGGGGATGATTAATGAAATTGAAAAGGTGGAAGAAAAAAAGTACTATGAAGCATCATCAGTACAAAAAAGGATATATGCAATAAACCAAGTAAATTTAAATAGTACAAACTATAATATACCTATTGCATACCTTATTAAAGGAAACTTTAATAAGGAACGTTTCGAAAAAGCAATTTGCAAGTTAATAAATAGGCATGAAACTTTAAGGACAAGTTTTCATATGTTTGATGGGAATATATTTCAAAAAATCCATTCTAAAGTGGATTTTAATGTTGAGAATATTAAAGTTCATAGTAAATTTGATGAAAATAAAATTAATGTTGAAAGATTTGTAAGACCATTTGATTTAAGTAGAGCTCCTCTTATTCATGTAAGTATTATTGAATTCGTTGATGTTTCAATTTTAATAATAGATATACATCATATAGTTTCAGATGGTGTTTCAATGAGTATAATAACAAAAGAATTATCTTCATTATACAATGATGAGAAACTTGCTGGGTTGAAATTTCAATACAAAGATTTTTCAAATTGGCAGAATAAGTTATATAAAAATGGGTTATTAGATGATCAGGAAAAGTATTGGATTCATAGGTTTGAAGGAGAAATTCCTGTGATAAATATGCCTTCAGATTACAAAAGTAAATCAGCTAAAAGTTTTGAAGGAAATAAAATAGAGTTTGAGATAAATAAAACTTTAATTCAAAAAATAAATAAGGCTATAAATAGTTTAGGCGTAACAAAATTTATGTTTTATGTAGCTGCATACAATGTGCTTTTATATAAGTATAGCAATCAAGAGGATTTGATAATAGGAATTCCGGTAGCGGGAAGAACACATGAAGATCTTAAGAACATAGTTGGTATGTTTGTTAATACATTGCCACTAAGAAATAAAGTAAGTAATGATATGAGTTTTAGAGATTTTTTAAATGAAGTTAAGGAGAACTCCTTGAAAGCTTTTGAAAACCAAAACTATGATCTTAAAAATTTAGTTGAAAAAGTAGATGTAAAAAAAGGTGATATTTTTAATGTTATTTTTTCTTTTCAAAATTTAAATATTGAGAATTTAAGTTTTAATGATGTACAAATAGAAACTTATAAATTAAAAGGCAAAGGATCAAAGTTTTCTATTTCTATGATACTTACTGAAGATAAGGAAAAAATATTAGGTGAATTAGAATATCAAACATCATTATATAAAAAAGAAACAATGGAGAATTTTGTAGAACATTATATGAATATTCTAATAAAAGTTCTAGAGGATTTAGATAGACCTATTAATAACTTTGGAGTTTTATCTAAGAAAGAGGAAAATTTAATATTAAATAAATTTAACAATACAAAAAGAAAATATGAAAAAAATAAAACAATAAAAGAATTATTTGAAGAAATAGCTGAAAAGTCAAAAAATAAAACTGCCCTTGTATCATGTGGAGAACGACTAACTTATAGACAATTAAATGAAAGGGCAAATCAGCTTGGTAATTTATTAGTAAAAAAAGGAGTGAGTAAAGAGGACATTGTTGCAATAATATGTGATAAAAGTGTAGATACAATAGTTGGAATTTTAGCTATTATAAAAAGTGGTGCGGCATATATGCCAATAGATGAAGATTACCCTGAGGCAAGAATAAATTATTTGCTTAAGGATAGCAAGAGTAAAATGATTTTGATTAAAAAACATCAATTGAAAAAAGTGAATCTAGAGAAAATAGATATAAAATTAATGGATTTAAATAGTAAAGAAATATTTAAAGAAAGTAAAGAAAACCTTAAAAATATTAATTTGCCAAATGATTTAGTATATATAATTTATACATCAGGGTCAACTGGAAACCCTAAAGGAGTATGTGTTGAAAATAAGAATTTGATTAACCTTGTAAAAAATCCTAATTATATTGAAATTAATGATAATGATAAAGTTCTTCAATCTGGATCTTTATCTTTTGATGCATCAGTATTTCAAATTTGGATTACACTCATTAAAGGCATAACATTACACTTAGAAGATAAAAGCTTAATAATAAATGGTATTAAATTAGAAAATTATATTAATCATAACAAAATAACAATAATGATTATGCCAACTCCATTATTTAATGAATATAGTGAAAGTAATGTAGGAGTATTTAAGAACTTAAGATATTTAATGGTAGGTGGAGATGTCTTATCAAGTAAGTATGTAAGTAAAATAACCAAGATGTATAAGAAACTGAAAATCTTAAATGGATATGGGCCAACAGAAAATACAGTAATTTCTACAGTATATGAAGTTGAGGAAAAGTGGGATGAAAATATAGCAATACCTATAGGAAGGCCAATATCTAATTCAACAGCCTATATAATGGATAAGAATAATAATTTACTTCCAATAGGGGTACCTGGAGAACTATGTGTAGGTGGAGATGGAATTGCAAGAGGATATTTAAATAGAAAAGATCTTACAAAAGAAAAGTTTATAGAAAATCCTTATGTAAAGGGAGAGAAAATATATAAAACTGGGGATCTTGCAAAATGGCTTCCAGATGGGAATATACATTTTATTGGGAGAATTGACTATCAAGTTAAAATTAATGGTTTTAGAATAGAACTTCAAGAAATTGAAGCAAAATTATTACAGTATTCAAAATTGAAAGAAGTAGTTGTAGTAGATAAAAAGGATGAAAGTGGGAACAAGTATTTATGTGCATATATTGTAAGTGAAGAAAAAGTTTGCTCAAAAGAAATAAAGGATTTTTTAAAGAAAGAAGTTCCAAGTTATATGATTCCTTCTTATATAATGCAGCTTGAAAGTATGCCTATTAATTCTAATGGAAAAATTGACAGAAAAGAATTGCCTACACCTAATCTAGATAATTTTAATTGTAAATATATAGCGCCTCAAAATAAATTTGAAGAAAAAATTTCAGAAGTATGGAGTAAAGTGTTGGGTATAAAAAATGTGAGCACTGATTTGAATTTCTTTGAAATTGGAGGTAACTCATTAAAAGCAATTTCAGTAGTTTCAAGACTAGCTAAAGAATTTAGTATTTCTATAAATGATATATTTAAATATCCAACCATACAAGAGTTGGCTTCAATTATTAAATTGAAAAAAGAGAGTTTAAGAGTAAATACTGAATGGGGTCATGATGAAATAGCTGTTACAGAATTTAAAGAAGGAAATCAAATTCCGAAAGATATAAAATTAGCTTATAAATCATATATAGATGATATTAAAAGATATACAGATTTGGATTTAAATAATGAAACTACATATAAAAACATTTTGCTTACAGGGGCTACAGGATATGTTGGTGTAAATATTTTAAAAGAGCTTATATTAAGGACAAATTGCAAAATACATTTGTTATTAAGAGGAGAAAATATTAAAACAGCTGAAGAGAGAATTATAGAAAAGACTAATTTCTATTTTGGAGAAGAATTTTACTTTAAATATAGGAATAGAATAAATATTTTAATGGGAAATATTTCAAGAGATAATTTGGGATTAGATATTGATACTTATGAAAAACTATCTTTAGAAATAGATTGTATAATCAATTCAGCAGCCAATGTAAAACATTATGGTAAATATGATGAGTTTTATAATATAAATGTTTTAGGAACAAAGAATTTGATTGATTTTGCTAAAAAAGGATTAATAAAAGATTTCAATCAAATATCTACTATCAGTGTTGGAAGTGGAAGTATTCATAATAAAAATTTAGTTATGTTTTCAGAATCAGATATTGATATTGGGCAAGAGTGTGATAATGTGTATGTGCGTTCAAAATTAGAAGCTGAAAAATTAGTTGAAGAAGCTGGTGAAAAGTTATTAAATACTAAAATATTTAGACTTGGAAATGTAACTTTTAATTATTCAACAGGACTATTTCAAGAGAATATAATAGAAAACGCTTTTTATAAAAATATTAAAGCATTTATTAAACTTAATTGTATACCTAAAATTAAAGAAAAGGTTTTTGATTTTTCTTATGTAGATGAATTGTCTAAAGCAGTTGTTCTTATTTTTAACAAGACAAACTTGAATAACCAAGTATTTCATATAGAAAATCCTAAAAAATTAAGTTCTATAGATTTAGCAGAGTTATTAAGAATAAGATATAAAAATATAGAAATTAAAAATATAGATGAATTTATGTCATATATTTCTTTTAGGAATAAAGATGAAAATTTAAGAGAATATATTGATGATGTTATGGTTCACCTAGGTTTACTTGAAAATAATAATTTAACAACATTTATAACTGTTAGTAATAGAACAAATTCCATTTTAAAGAAATTAGGCTTTGAATGGAGTCAATTAGATGATGAAGCTGTTAAAAGAATGCTTGATTACTGTAAAAAAGTTAACTTTTTGTAGATATCTACTTTAGAATTATTGATGTTTTTTTGTATGTGATTGACATTGTACACAATTTGTTCATACTTTTTAGTTAATTATAAGACAATTTTAATGCATAATTAATTCAATAATAAGCAAGAGATAAAAAGTAGGAGGAAGCAAAATGAACTTTTTTAAAAATAGGAAACTAGGATTTAAGATTGGATTACTTTCTGTAAGTTTTCTTGTATTTTTAGGTATAATAGGGATTACGTCAATCATTCAAATATCTTCAATTAATTCTAAACTTATGGAATTAAATGATTCTAGACTACTTCCAATTGTAGAGTTGCAAGACATAAAATCAGATATTGAATATATAAGAACAAGATCAAGTGCCTTAATGGAGAGTAGTGATGATAGTGTTAGACAAACTATAGAAGACGATATTGAAGCTAGAGTAGCTACAACAACAGAAAAATTATCAAAACATAATGATGAGGAAGAATTTCAAACTTTGCTTGAAGATTTTAATGCTTTTATAGAAGCTAAGGATAGTTTTGTGAAAAATCACGGTGTAGGTACAGTTAGAGAAACACCAGGAGCAGGAGGACCGCCAGCTAACAACGTTGAGGCAAATAAATCAAGAAGTGATATGGACGATTATGACAATGCAAAAGCAACAGTAATTCAAGATTTCGATAATATTATAGATCAACAAGTAAGTAATGCAAGTGAAACTTATAATGAAAGTAGATTCCTTTATAAAGAAACCATAGTTTCAACTATTGTGTTAATCGGTATATCTATGCTTATTTTATTAGTAATATCAGTGATAATAGCAAGGTCAATTACTGTTCCGGTTAATAGAGTTACAAAAAAGTTAAGAGAAATTTCAACTAGTGGTGGAGACTTAACACAAAGAATTGGATATGAGAGTAAAGATGAAATAGGAGAGCTTAGTAGTAGCTTTGACTTGTTTGTAGACAAGCTTCAAGGAATTATAAAAGAAGTAATTGCTTCTGCTGAAACAATAGCATCTTCAAGTGACCAATTAAGTTTGGCAACAAATGAAACTACAAAATCTTTAGAAGAAATTTCAAATACAGTAGTTGAACTATCTGCAGGTACTTCAGATTCAGCGGCAGTAGTGGAAGAAACTTATGCAGGATTAACGGAAGTAGCAAAATTTTCAGAAGCTACATCTACTGCTAGTAGAAATACAACTGTTAATAGTAAAAAGGCTAAAGCAACAGCAGAAGAAAGTGCTGTTATGATATCAGAGGTTGCATCTTCAATAACAGATATAGCTTCTTCATCAAAGGAAGTATCATCGATGATAAAACAATTGGATGATTCATCAAAGAGAATAGGAGATATAATTCAAATAATAACTTCTATTTCAGAACAAACGAATCTTTTAGCATTAAATGCAGCTATTGAAGCAGCTCGTGCAGGGGAAGCTGGGAAAGGGTTTAATGTAGTAGCAGATGAAATAAGAAATCTTGCAGATGAAAGTAATAACGCTGCTAGAGAAATATCTAATCTAGTAAAAGAAAATCAATTAAAATCAGCTTCAGCTGTAGATTCTGTTAATTTAGTTGAGGAGAAAGTAACTCAAGGAGTTAGTAAGGCTTCAGAAGTTGAAGAAAGTATAAAAAATATTATTAATAATATACAAAATATTGTAGTTCAAATAGAGCAAATAGATGAAGCAAACGATAGACAAGCAAAAAGCACTAAAGAAATGGAAAAAGCTATAAGTAATATAGCTTATACTTCAAGTGAAATGGCTGAAGGTACTGAAAATATTAGTGCTAGTGTAGAAGAGCAACTTAGTACTATGAACGAAATAGAAAGTACAACATCACAATTATCAGAAATGGCTAGTAAACTAAGAAAGTTAACTTCAGAATTTAAGGTATAGTTGTATCATTTGTCCAATAAAGTTTAATTTTCGTTGCACTTCCTGAACAAAATATCCTCTTGTTGTGTAACCATATCCAACTGTAGGCAACCCACTGTTATATACAGATGCAAAAGCAGTTGTAGAAATTGCAATGTTTATAGAATTTAAGAAATTCATATTCAATTTTCCAGTAGTATTTGTACTTTAATTGAATTACTTTATAGGCTTTTTTTGAATGAAAAAATTTAAAGGAACTTAATAATGTATCTTATAATAATTGGGCATCCTATGTGTAGAAAATATATTATTTTTTGCAAAAGTTAGGAGATGACAATTATTAATACAGTAAATAAAAAGAATGGTGAATACATTCAAGCTAAAAGTTTGAATCTATCAGAAGTTAGTAGATATTATTTATATTTTATGTTTTATAGTTTTTTAGGTTGGGCTTGGGAAAAAGTATTTATATTCATTATAGATGGAACGCTAGAAGAAAGAGGCTTTTTGCATATTCCAGTTTGTACTATTTATGGAGTTGGGGTAGCTTTAATTTTATTCTTATTTAGCAAAAGAAATTATAATATGATGACTGTTTTTGGGGGTAGTGTATTGGTAACAGGGTTATTAGAGTTTATTACATCTTGGGAGATGGAAAAACTTTTTAGAAGGATATGGTGGGATTATAGTGGATGGATATTTAATATTTATGGAAGAGTGAGTTTATTTAGTTCTATTGGCTTTGGAGTATTTGGGATCATGTTAGTATATTGGATTCATCCATTTTTATATAAAGTATTAGATAAATATTTTAGAATGAGATTTAGCTTGATTATAAGTGGTGTTTTAGGAGCTATTACCGTAATAGATTTTATATATACCATTTATAGTATATTGATAATTTAAAAAAAAGTGTAGTAATTAATATGTTTATATGTTATTATGAATAGGTAGCTGAAAAAGCTATAAATATAAGAGTTTTATTTAGGTAAATAGTTTCTCGTAATTAGAGATTATTATCAATTTAGAATCTTTAAAATAGGAGGAATTAATATGACTGATAAGACATTAATCTGTAGAGATTGTGGTAGCGAATTTGTATTCACAGTTGGAGAACAAGAATTCTACAAAGAAAAAGGATTCGAAAATGAACCAACAAGATGTGCAGATTGCAGAAGAGCTAAGAAACAACAAAACAATAGAAGATAATTTTAGATTGTTATAAGGCTATAGTGAAAACTATAGCCTTTTTTATGTGAATTAATCATTGTCAAAATCAAGTGTTTTGCAATTTGTTATATCCCAAGGGTCTTTTATATTGCTATCAAAGGTCACGTTTTTAAAAGTACTATCTTTCATATAAGTTATTTTAGCGGGTTTAGTTCCTTTGAAAGAGATATTTTTAAAATATATATCTTCATGGTAAGAATCTTTTAATCCTGCTACTAATATTGAGCTGTCTTTAGAGGTATCTACGCTACAGTTTGATACAAGAATATGTTTAAATTGAGGAAAGGTTTTTGCTGGTTTAAAGGAGCCTGCTGAATTTGAATCAGAGTAGTTTGAAGTAAATATAAACGGTTTGCCTTCTTCATCAACAATATTCTTAAGAGCAGAATCACGAAATACAATATTCTTAGCGCCACCTCCAATTCTAGCAGAGGACTTACAACGTAGTCCTGATCCCGTTCCGTTTAAAACATTATCTTCTGCCAATATATTTTGTATCCATGCAGCTGTATAGCTACCAGCAACAACGGCACCATGTCCTCGTCCAAAGTAGTTGTTGAATATCCATGCATTATCTACAGGCGTAGAACTTTCCTCACCATCATCACCTTTTCCGGCATTGAAATTTATATCATCATCACCGGTATCGAAAACGCTATTTAAAACTGTTAATCCTTTGCCGTTAAAGTCTATTCCATCTCCGTTATTGCAATCAAAAGTCTTAATTAAAGCATTATTTAGGACAACATCATTACAATTGCTTAATGAAATTGTATGTCTTGAAGGATTAATAAAAGAAAGTCCATCACCAAAATAAATATTCTTCATATTCCTTATAGAAATTAAATTTGATCGTCTGGAATAAGCGTCAGTTTCTGAAAGACCATTAGTTTTACAAAGTTTGAATTGGTTAGCAGCTAAAATTCCGTTTTCTTCAACAGTTTTTAGGCTGCTTTTTAAAGAGTTTGGAAATCCATATTCATTTTCAAAAGCAGCTTGTCTCCATCCATTTCCATCAATTGTGCCAGTACCTATAATTTTTAGGTTTTCTTCTTTATTATTTGCATTAATATAAAGGAGAGAGTAATTTGCTAGTTTATCTCTAGAATTATTATTTTTTAAATAATCCTCTGGATTTTCAGAACCAAGAAGAGTTCCATCTACTTTGAAGGTAATATTGCCTTTTAATAAAAGAGAACCAGATTTGAAGGTTTTCCCAGAGGGAAGCAATACTTGTCCACCAGGAGTGCAAGCATCTATAGCAGATTGAATTGCTTTAGTATCTAGAGTTTTCCCGTCACCTGCAGCCCCGTAATCAAGAGAATTAAATATTTTAGAAGGTTTTTCTGTAGATTGAATCACTTTGTTGCTCTCAGCTATTTCATTACCTTTATTGTCAACAGCTTTTACTATAAAACTATAGGATGTATCAGGAGTAAGACCTGAAACTTTAAAACTATGTGAGCTTATATTTACTGCTGAACTATTGCTAGGATCATTATAAAATTTTTCAATAAGTGATTTAGCTTTAAATTCACTACTATTATTTGCATTACCTATAAGATTCCCATCAATATAAATATTATAATCAACAATGTCGCTAGAGTTAGTTTGTTTATGCCATGCTAGTGTAATGCTATTATCATCGTAAGCAAGTGTTGGAACTATTAAATTATCACATGAGGATAATATTAGACTTTCTTCAGAGTTTTTCTGCGATTTAGGAAAATAAAAGAAAAGAATTAAGCAGATTAATATAGGAAAAATAATAATTCTTGATGTTAATTTATATTTCTTCATGAGTTATCATAGCCTCCTTTTACAAAGTTTATTATACACTGTAATAGAAGTGATTAACATATATTTACTGCAATTTATAAACTTGGTATATTCATATCTAGGCCAGATGAAGTTGCTTTAAATAATAAAAGGATAATAATCTATTAAAGTAAATATTTTATAAGACGATAAAGAAATGAGGTATAGAAAGGAAGGTGAATTTATGGATATAGGAGCATTATCGATGTATATGAGTCAATCATCGACTCAAAATGCGGTTTCAACATCAGTTTTAAAGATGGCCATGAATAATGGGGAAGAAATGGCAACTCAAATGACAGACATGATTGGAAAGATGGCTGTAGATACAAGTAAAGGGAATATTATTGATGTAAGAGCATAATAGAATTATATTTTCTTAGTGTAATCCACGATAAATTATCGTGGATTTTTTTAAATAAGATGAAAATTGACAATTATCGCATCTTAATGTATAATTTTGTTAAAATTTCAATGAATTTATATTCTTTGAAGACTATAAGGGGGATAATATAGGTGAAAAATATTAAAAAGGTTTTATTGTCATTAACATTATGTGGAGCGGTTATCGTTACTACAAGTAGTTTTGTATATGGGGAAACTATTAATCAAAATAATAATTCTGTTAGCAGTTTCTTTAGATCTACTGTAGATGGTGGAGATAGTTTGACTGCTAAAGATAATTATACTAAAGAAAATGTATCTATGGAAAATAGTGGACAAGCTATACAAGATAATCAAATTAAAAATAATAGTGAGGATATAGATAGAAGTATTTATGGCTTATCATATGATTCAAATACAATATTATCATCTAATGGGGATAATGTTGCGAGTTTTGTACCTGCAGAAGGTTTTCAAGAGCAAAATAAATATGTTCAAATAAAAAGAGAAAAGAAGGATATTTCTAATTCTACTTCAGATATTTCTATAATAGATTCAATGAATGATAGAACTTATCCTGGGGTTATACAGCTTGCTAATAGAAATCTTGTAGAAAATAGACCAGATATTATTTCATGTCAAAGAAAGCCAATTACGTTAAGTGTTGATTTGCCTGGAATGAGTGATGATGGGAAGACAGTAGTTAATTCTCCTACATATTCTTCGGTTAAGTCTTCTTTAAATTCTTTGTTAGAAACATGGAATACAAAATATGCACCTAGATATAGCATTCCTACAAGAATGAGCTATACTGATACAATGGTTTATAGTAAATCTCAGTTATCTACTATGTTTGGAGGTAACTTTAAAGTTTTAGAGAATGGATTAAATATAGATTTTGATTCCATATATAAAGGTGAAAAAAAGGTTATGATAGTAGCCTACAAGCAAATTTTTTATACAGCAAATGTAGACTCACCAGAGAGACCATCTGATTTATTTAGTGATAATGTAACTTATAATGACTTAGCTGTAAGAGGGGTAAATAAAGACAATCCTCCTGCATATGTTTCCAGTGTTTCATATGGTAGAACAATCTACGTTAAACTTGAAAGTAATTCTAAGAGTTCAAATGTCAAAGCTGCATTTAATGCTTTAATAGAGAATCAAGGAATAAGTACTAATGCGGAGTATCAAGATATTATAGATCAAAGTTCATTTACAGCTGTGGTTTTAGGTGGAGGAGCACAAGAGCATAATAAAATAATCACTAAAAACTTTGATGATATAAGAAATGTTATTCAAAATAATTCAGTATATAGTCCTCAAAATCCAGGATATCCAATATCATATACAACTACATTTTTAAAAGATAATAAGGTAGCGTGTGTAAATAATAAAACACAATATGTGGAGACAACCACAACAGAGCATAATGATGGGAAGATAATACTTGACCATAGTGGAGCATACGTTGCGAAATTTTATGTAACATGGGATGAGGTAAGTTATGATAAAAACGGAAATGAAGTTGTTGAACATAAATCATGGGACGGAAATGGAAAGGGTAAAACAGCTCATTTCAATACGGAAATATACTTAAAAGGAAATGCTAGAAATATTTGCGTAAGAGCAGGAGAATGTACAGGTCTTGCATGGGAGTGGTGGAGAACTGTAATAGATGAAAAAAATGTACCATTAGCTAAAGAAACGACTTTTTCTATATGGGGAACAACATTATATCCTAGTAAATCAATTCAAACTAAAATTTAAATATTATAAAATTATTATTAGGTGGAGTGGATTCTAAAAATCATACTTCACCTAATAATATTTTGAATACTAAATGTTATACCTGTAGTTTTATGGAGATTGTTTAGTAGATAAAATAATTATTAAAATATTTTTGGTAATTATAACAAATCAAATGTTATTTTAAAGAAGGAATTTACATAAATCAGCTTTAAAACACAAATAATATTGCAATAAAACAAAAAAATATTCGTTTTTTTTACCTTTTCTATTGATTTATTAAACAAATTATTGTAGCATTAAGAGTATAAAAATAAAAAAATTTCCCGTATATGCTTAGTGATAAGGTCTAAGTGTTTCTACCGGACTACCGTAAATTGTCTGACTATGGGTGTTTGTAGGTATTTGGTTTACTTTCAAGCCCCTTTGTTAATAATACAAAGGGGATTATATTTTTTTATGATACCTATAAATTCTTATCATATTCTTTTACAAAGGTTAGCAGAAGATCTAACGAAATTATTTTTTGAATGGCAGTATATAACTGTACACTTCATAAAACAGGAGGAATTCATAGTGAACAATCTATCAAAAGAATCGGTAAACAAAACTGAAGGTGGTTTATTAGAAAAGATATTCCACTTAAAAAAGAACAATACAAATGTTAAGACTGAAATATTGGCTGGAATAACAACCTTTTTTACTATGGCATATATTTTAGTTGTTAATCCTGATATTTTGAGCCAATCAGGAATGGATAAAAGTGCAGTGTTTACAGCAACAGCATTAGCTTCAGTTGTAGGAACAGTTATTATGGCTTTTTTAGCAAACTATCCATTTGGTATGGCGCCAGGTATGGGATTAAATGCTTTATTTACTTTTTCAATTTGTTTAGGAATGAACTTTTCATGGCAAACAGCTTTGGCAGCTTCATTTATAGAAGGAATTATATTTTTATTGCTTAGCGTATTTAAAGTAAGACAAGTTATTATTGATAGTATCCCTCAATCATTAAAACATGCAATTAGTATAGGGATTGGATTCTTTATAGCATTTATAGGGTTACAAGGTGGAAAGATAATCGTTGCTAATCCATCTACATTAGTTGGTATTGGTAATATGAAAGATATAACGGTATTATTAGCTTTACTTGGAGTAGTTATAATATCTGTACTGTCATACAAAAATGTAAAGGGAGCATTCATGATAGGAATGGCTGCTATTTATATACTTGGTTTAATTTTTGGTGTTGCAGAGCTTCCAAAAGGAATAGTTTCTATGCCTCCATCAGTTTCTCCAGTATTCATGCAATTTGATTTTAAGAGTGCAATGGTAATTGGAATAATTCCAGCTATTCTTTCTATGTTATTTATAGATGTATTTGATAGTATTGGTACTTTAATTGGATTAGCTTCAAAAGCAGGATATTTAGATGAAAAGGGTAATGTTAAGAATGCAGACAAAGTTTTAACAGCTGATGCTATAGGGTCAGCAGTAGGAGCTTGTTTAGGAACCTCAACTCCAGTTGCATTCGTTGAATCAGCTTCAGGAATTGCAGAAGGCGGTAGAACAGGACTTACAGGAATTGTGATAGCTGGTATGTTCTTATTATCATTATTCTTCTCGCCAATATTAACAGTTATACCTGGATATGCTACAGCTCCTGTATTAATTGTTTTAGGATGCATAATGATGGAACCAATAGCAAAGATTGATTTTTCAGATATAACAGAAGCAGTACCTGTATTCTTAACATTAATATTAACGCTTTTAACATACTCAATTACAGATGGTTTAGCATTTGGATTTATATCATATGTATTAATAAAGTTATTTACAGGTAGAGCAAAAGAAATTCCTAAAGCATTATATGTTATTTCGGCTTTGTTTGTCATATTGTTTGCTATATAAGATAAATTTATAGTAGATTAATAATTATATATAAATACAGTAAAGTCTCCTAAAGTGCAGAAATGTATTTTAGGGGATTTTTATTGTTATAATATAGGGTAAAAATATTTTTTGGTTTTATTGAACTTTTTTAAAGCTAATGCGTTTAATATATGAAAACAGCAAAAAGGGGTAAGCTATATGAATTTAGAAGATCAAAATGAAGAAAAATTAATAGCAAGAGCCAAAGATGGTGATAAATATGCATTTGAAATGCTCATAGGTAGAAATTTATCTATATTAAAGGGATATATATTAAAGCTTACCTGTAATAAAGACTTAACTGAAGAAATTCTTCAAGAAACCCTGTTATCAGCTGTTATTCATATAGATTCTTTTACTTCAAAGGCTAAATTTTCAACCTGGTTAATAAAAATTGCAACAAATAAGTATAAAGATTACTTAAGGAGAAATAAAGAAACCGATATATTATTAGATATTATTCCATCTTCCTATTCATTAGAAGAGGAAATAATTAATAAGGAAGAGTTAGAGGAAGTTTTAGAAATATTAAAATCTATGTCAAATGATAAAAGAGTTGTTTTTATATTAAAACATTACTATGGATATAGTTATGAAGAAATCAGTGCAGTGGTGAATTGTCCAGTTGGTACTGTGCGATCAAGATTGCATTATGGAATAAAAGAGATTCTTTCGAAATTTAAAGGAGGTAGATAACATGAAATCTTTTGATAATTTAGATAAAAAGATTGATAAGTATTATGAAGGTTCATTAGTTGGCACTACTTCTGATGAGTTGGAAATAAAAGAAGCTTTAGATAAGATGTCTCTTGGAAGTAATATAGATGATAAAGTATCAGTTCCTATTGATGTAAGTTTTATAGTGGAAAAGGGTCAAGAGGTAAGATTTAGTTCAAAAATTAGAAAAGCTACATTTAGATTTTTAATATTTGCCATTTTAGTATCTACTTTAGTTGGATTTGTTTATATAAAAACGTCAATAGAAGTTATGATGATATCTCAAACTATATTATTAATAGTGTTATTGATAATAAACTTTGTTCTTTTAAGGAAGAAATCAAGGAGGGAGGCACAGTGACATTAAGTACAAAAATTGCTTTAGTCTGTGCTCTTATAATTCTTATTATACAGGGAACTACTATTTTTAGAGATGCAATGAAAAAAAATATTCCTAATCCTTGGCTTTGGGGAATTATAGGATTAGTTCAAGCACCTTGGCCAACAATAATTTATTTGATATATAGAAAAAGATATTTTTCAAGAAAAAATAAAGGGGCGTAATATTAGGCCTTTTAATTATGAATTTAATAAATTTAGGTACAATACAAAAGGAGCTGTCTCCAAATGATTTAAAATCATTTGTCGGAGACGGCTCCCTTTTTTGAATTTGAAGAAATTATTCAACTTATTT